>JAUNPP010000058.1 GCA_030536685.1 Lachnospiraceae bacterium | reverse complement strand
TTCTCAATTTACAATGATCCTAGGTTTCAATTTATGATAATCTTATTTTTCAATCTGAAGCAGTTTTTCAATCAGACGGTATCCTTCTTTTTCCTCCACACCTGATTTTTCAGCATCCTTTTCTGTATATAAAAATCCGCCTCCCAGCTTCTTTGTACTATCATACAGCATGTAAGGAACAGGATCCGAAGTGTGTGTACGGCACCAGATCGGAGTGGGATGATCCGGCATTACCAACATACGGAAATCCTCTCCCGCTTCCTCAAGACCTTTCTTTACAGCGCCGATCACGCGGCCATCAAGAAATTCAATAGACTGTACCTTCTTCTCAACACTGCCCTGATGTCCCATCTCATCCGGTGCTTCCAGGTGAATATATACAAAATCATATCCATCCTTGGTCAGTACGTCTACTGCTGCCTGTGCTTTTCCTTCATAGTTTGTATGAAGGGAGCCATTCGCACCGGGAACCTCGATTACTTTCATATCTGCACCAACAGCAATCCCCTTCAACAGGTCTACCGCAGAAATCATAGCGCCGCTTTTGCCTGTTTTTTCTTCAAATGAAGATAAGCCCGGTTTGGTTCCTGCTCCCCAAAACCAAAGAGAGTTTGCTTTATTTAAGCCCTGCTCAGCTCTTTTTAAATTGATCGGATGGTTGTTCAGGATTTCATAGCTCTTTTCCATCATATCACGGAATTCTTTTCTTTCAGGCAGATACTGACCAATTACCTGTCCCAGCACATCATGAGGCTGTGTGAATTCCAATACTTCTCCTTTATCCCAGATCAGCAGATGACGATAGCTTGTTCCTGTATAAAATTGAAAAGTCTCACTCTGGAAAGCCTCTTTTACAGCCTGAATCAGCACATCTGCCTCTTCCGTTGAAATTTCTCCTGAGCTGTGATCCAGAATTCTTTTATCTGCATAACATTCTTCTTCCTCTGAAAGTGTCACAATATTACAGCGCAATGCAATATCCGTATCCTTCATCGGTACCCCGATGCTTAATGCTTCAAGAGGAGAACGTCCGGTATAATACTTTCTGGGGTAATATCCCAAAACAGCCAGATTCGCTGTGTCGCTGCCCGGTTTCATTCCTTCAGGAATCGTATAGGCAAGACCGATCTCTGACATAGCAGCCATTGCATCCATAACAGGAGTTTCGGCATATTCAAGCGGAGTCTTATTATCAAGAGCTTCAATTGGTTTATCTGCCATGCCGTCGCCCAAAACTACAACATACTTCATATTATTTCCTCACTATCTGCTGAAAACAGCTTGTATTTTAATACACAAAAAATCAGTGCATACTAATACACCAAAAATCCGTGCATAAATATTTTATCCAAGGCAATCGTTTAGATCAGAGCCAGCAGCACGGGTACCAAAACACAGATCACTGCCATAGACACAATTGTCGGTACAAAAATCAGTTTTAACTGTGCGGTAAAGTCGCCTTTAAATGCTGGCGCAATATTGGAAAAACAAAGCGCCGCTCCAATACAGGCCAGAGTCTGAACCAATACCATAACCCACCTCTGGCTTTCTCCGAAAATATTTCCATACATCGAACAAACCCAGCAGACTATAATTGGTAAGATCAAAACCATCGCACAGTTTCTAAACCATGCAACTCCCATACCGGCGCCTTCTTCATCAAAATCAAATACTTTGTTCCAGAGAAGAAAAAGGAGCAGCAGCAAAATCACTGCTATAACTATGGCGATAATTGCCCCAATCACTGCCATGACCGGGTTTCCCATCGTAAAATCCGTATGAATCCCTATCGTAACTTTTCTGTATATCCATGTCATACTATTCGAAAGTCTGTCAAGAGTCTTGCCCATAGCCCCTCTTTTTGCCATATCCACGGCAAGCACGATCGTACAATCCCACAAAACTCCCACTACTCCGATAAAAAATGCTCCTATACAGCCTCTTTGTTCATGAACCCATATCTGATAGCAAAAAAGAAAAAGATACAGCATTCCACCTGTACAAAACAGCAGAAATGTTATAAATGCCTGATCCACTCTCCATGCAATGCCGCGATGTGACTCAAATATCAGATAGGCCAGTCCAATCAGAACCTGGCTGACAACACACCCTTTCCATTCCTTCGGAACATACTGTTTGGCTTTAAAAAGATAAAATATTGTGATAAACATCAAGATCATCAAGATTACGAATTCAAATATTCCCGTAATCGCACGAAATCCCAGCTTATTCAAAGTTTCTGTAAGCGGCTTTAACACATCGGATACCAGCATGATCTTCTCATATCCCGGTTTCTGTCCGCTTCCCTGTATGTATCCCCACAATCTGATTGCACTGGCCGCAAAAAGAAATTCCGCTGCCCACAGAAAGATCGTGATTTTTCCACTTTTCTTATTCAAAAGAAAATTTACTACCGCAAATGCTGTTGCACCTGCCAAAAATAAGCCCGGAATCACGGTTCCATATAAAGGGACTGTCTTTATCACATTCATCCGGTTCAAATCCAAAACCGCATAATGTGATGTGATAAAAAGCAGCACACCGCCTACCATAAGCTTCACATAAAAATCATAACCCCGTCCATTCTCAATCACTGCCAGAAACAGCAATATCATCGCCAATATTGCCAGAACCGCTGTCATACTGAATAAAAGTCCGGGGCCTCCCGAAGTGATCCCGCTGGGAATACCTGCTACAAAAGCAAGAACATCAGCCAGAAAACCATATATTCCTGAAATCAAATTTTCCATATAACCTCCGCTGCACTTTCTCCGACCAATATGCGGAATATTAATTCAAGAATGCCGCCGGCATTCCTGTTGCTGCATACACGTCAGTTTCACTGACTTTTTTCCATGCACGCCTGCACTTCTGCCGGAAACTATATCGGATATGGAGCAACTCCCATCTGATACATCAAATATATATTAACACAGAACCACCATCTGTCAACGAAAAGCTTCTGACTAATTAAAAAGAATCCCTGTCAATCAAAGCTGACAGAGATTCTTCTTAAAAATTAACGTGTTGTAACAATAGCTGCTCAATCTGCGTTTTTCATGGAATCAATTAATACAGCAAGTGCTTTATCTCCCCAGAATGAACGCATTACCTGAGCATAATGCTTCACGTAAGCCTCCTCGCTGACTAGCGGATAAAAATAAGAAGCACCCTTTTTGTAGGAATCTACATAAGATTTCTTCTTTAAGTTCGAAAGGAAAGTATAGACTGTAGTTTCCTTATACTTCTTTGAATATTGCTTATCCAACTCTGTAATCAGCACATGAACTGATATGGGCTGCCCTGCATCCCATAAACACTTCATTACAAGAAGTTCGCAATCTGATATACCTGTGAAATTCATAATATAGTCTCCCCTGGAATTTCTGTTCACAACAGTAATACAACAACTTCATGCTATCATAAGACACCATAGTTATCAAGCACATTTTCCATTTTTTTCCTTATTTTGTATTTCTGTTTCTTTAGTCGTTAGCTGTAATATCGTCTTCTGAAGCCTCTAATGAACCTTCCGATATTCCATTATTGTCTTTTATCATAATTGTAGTATTTCCTAAAGAATCCCTGAAATATTCAAAAAAATTATCATCATTGAGTAAATCCGGAGGTACAAGAATTTCAATTCCGGATGAGGTAATGATCTTATGCTTCTTTTTCAGCTTCTGTTCAGTTTTGGGGCCTACCATAACCGGGATGCGCGGAATACGATTTTGGGCAAGCTTCTCCTTGCAGATGTCGACAGCCGCTTCGTTGTCCGCAAAAATCTCCTCCGCCACTTCACCCATATGTATGCGTCCATCTTCCTCTACTTTCTCTGCCATAGCATTCTTATAGGCAAAAACCTTCTGCTGCACATCTTCTCTGTAACACTGTGAAATAGTATCCAGCACAACGTCATCAATGGTATCCAGCATCTCCTTCTCTGAGTGATTCAGACTGACCTTTAATATATACTCTGCCATAAAATTCACAGGCTCATCATGATTCACATAGTGATTCTTATCAGACACCAATATACGCTGCATATCCAGATTAATGATAAAAAATTCATACCCCTTCTGAGAAGAACCCGGCAGTAAAGTCTGGTTCAGCTTCCAGGCAATTCGCCCATCTGCGCCCACTGCGTTCATAAGTCTTGACTGGTAATCCAGCTTAAAGAATGCAATTACATTCTGTTCATCCATCAAAACCCAGGCAAACACCCCGCATCCCGGCAGCAGAGAGGAATTCTCCTGCATCAGAGAAAACATCTCTTCTGATATGATATTCACAAAAGCTTCAAAGCTTTCCTCCTGCTCCGGAAGAATCTGCATTAGATAAGAATCCTCCTTATATACAGCCGGTTTTGCCTGCATACTTCCTCTGTTACGCAGAATCAGCTTTGTAATATATCTGGAAATCTCATCATCGCTTCCCGGAATAAATTCATTGTATCCGGCAAGCTCCTGACGCGGGTCAAGCGTACATAAAAAACACTTTTTTATAACAATATCGGAACTTTTCATTAAAATACAGCAAAGATACCGCTGAACACCGCCGCAGACAGCTGATTTCGGTCTTATCCGGCATCTCTGCGTCCCCCTTTCCATAATTCTCATGCGCTTGCTGTTCATCTAAGTAGTTTGCAGTATAACACATATCAGAAAATAATGCAAGCGTTTTTCAGAACATATGTTTTATTTTTATATTGACACATCTCGCATCTTATGTTACACTGTAAAACATACTACCGTTACCACACAAATTTGGAGGTGAACCGAACGAATGCCATCTATCCGCTTTATACATTGTGCCGATCTGCACCTTGATTCCCGCATGGAATCAAGACTGTCTCCCTCGCAGGCACAGAACCGCAGGCAGGAACTGCTGCAGACATTTTCCCGCATGGCTGACTATGCACATGAGCACCAGATACGGGCAATTCTGATCTCCGGTGACTTATTTGACACCGTTCATGTTTCCTCCGCAGCTGTTCAGACTGTCCTGCACTGCATAAAAAAGTATCCTGAGGTTGATTTTCTTTATCTTCCCGGAAACCATGATTCGAATGCAATGTTTCAGTTTATACAACATGCTGCGCCTGATAACCTGTGGATATTCAAGGACAGTGACTCCGAAACTTCTCAGAATGACCATATTATCCTGCAGAAGTCTTATGGGAATATTCTGATCACAGGACTTACCGGTTCCGCCGGAAAGCTGCCCCCGCTTTCTGCTTCCCGGATCAATATCGTGATGCTGCACGGACAGATCTGCTCCCACAGGATTGATTCCGGAAACGCCGATCCTTTAAGTGCCTCGGACAGCACTATAAAGTATTCTCTGAAGGACTTTGAAGGAAAAAACATTGATTATATCGCTGCCGGACATATTCACCAGTTTCAGTCCAGAACCATTGACAACCGCGGATATTTCTGTTACAGCGGATGCCTGGAAGGACGTGGTTTTGACGAGTGCGGTGAAAAGGGCTTTGTACTGCTTACTGTCAACCCTGAAGCTGTTTTTCCGGAAGCTGTTTTTCCGAAAGCTGCTCTGTCTTTTCAGTTTGTTCCTTTTGCATTCCGAACCCTCTGCGATCTTGAGATGGATGTGTCAGAACTTACTGATTATACACAGGCAGAAGAAAAGGCTGATATCCTTCTGTCTGGCATTGACGGCACAAGTCTGATCCGGCTGCGGTTAAAAGGACAGCTTTCACCGCAGCTTTTACCTCAGATGCCGCTTCACGCTGACTGGATTTTCCGCAGATACGCAGGTGACTTTTATTTTTTTCATGTGGAAGACATGACAGGCCCCGCAGTATCCTATGAGGACTACCGCTATGACATTTCTCTGAAAGGGGAATTTATTCGTACGGTCTTATCTGCAAAGGAGCTTACCGAGGAGGATAAATCTAAAGTTATCATGGAAGGACTCCGCGTCCTTTCCGGAGAGGAGATTTTACTGGGCTCATGAAACTGCTGGAATGTAACATTATCAATTATGGCTGTCTGCATAATTTTTCTATGGAATTTGAACAGGGAATTCATTCGATCAACCGTCCTAACGGATGGGGCAAGACCACTCTTGTTTCCTTTCTCTGCGCCATGCTTTACGGACTGGATTCCACTACAAGACGCAGTATCCGTGAGAACGAACGAAAGCACTATCAGCCCTGGCAGGGCGGAATCTTCGGCGGTTCGCTCGAATTTGAAGCATCAGGAAAGCAATACCGTGTTGAACGGACATTTGGCCGGCGGGAACGGGAAGACACATTTAAACTTTATGACAGAAAAACACTGCAGCCAAGTCAGGATTACAGCTGCAATCTGGGACTTGAACTGTTTGGCATCGATAAAGCCGGATATCTGCAAAGCACCTGTGTCTCCCAGGAACGACATTCATCCGGTTATAGTGATACGCTGACCGCACGCCTGATCGGAATATCTGAATCTGCTGAAGATATCCGCCAGTATGAGCAGGCAATTGATTCTATTGAAAAGGCGCTTCATTTTTATGTCAAGACGGGCAATCGCGGAGAGATTGCCTCTCTCCGCCGCGAAGCGGATGCTGCCGATCGAAAGCTGCATGAAGCTTTGCTTGCATGCAGTCAATTATCAGACCTGGAGAATCGACTTCTTAAACTGACGCAGGAAAAAGAACAGACCAAACGCCAGCTGGAAGAAATCCGCAGCCGGATTACAGCTCATGCTCAACAGGAAGTTCGCCTGCACTACAACACCTTAAAGCAGCAGCTGCATCAGGCCGAAGAGGCGCTTGAACAAGCGGAAGATTTTTTTCACGACCAGCTGCCTGAAGAAGCCGATATTGAACAGTATCTTCAGCTGTGTAGCCAGCTGTTTTTGCTGGAACAGCAAAAACAGCAAAAATCTCTGAATGAACTGCAGCAGCAGGAGTATGCTTTTTTACAGACTTTTTTTGAAACCGCAGAGTCTCCTGCCGAATCGTTCTCCGACTCAGCAGACAAGAACAACGAAAACAGTATTTTTACACCACAGCAGCAAAGACTTCTGAAGGAATCTGCCTTGTATCAGGCTGAAGCAGCCTTTTTATGTGACGATGCCATGCCAAAAGACAATGTATTTATGCTTTCGGGCGACGAGCTTCCTGATACTGCTGACATTCAGGAAGCCCGACAGCTGTTTCTGCAGTATCAAGGCTTCTGTAACCGTAAAAACGAATGCACCACATTAGCTGCTGCGGCAGAGGAGCAGCTTCAAAGGACTCAGAAAGCCCTTGAAGAAGAAAAAACTGCAGTTTTTGCCTGTAAGGAGAAACTGCAGCTTCCTCTGATTTTTGCTTTTCTTATTACGCTGGCGGCAGGCTTTTCTATTGGTTTTTTTGTATCTGCTGCAGCAGGCTTTATCGTGGCTTTAGCCGGATTTTGTTTAACCGGATTTATCGCTTACTATCGTTTAAAGCCTCAATCTGCTATTGACCGCCAGGCTGTACCTTCAGGTTCAGATAAGAACAGTCAGGGCTCTGCCCGAACAGTTTCAATGGAACAAAGGACTTCGTATGAAACAGACAGTACATTCCACACGAAAGCTGCCGCCCGTTTTCAGTCGCAGATAACAGAAACACAGGAGCGGCTGGATTCGATTAACAGTACCTGTTCCGCTTTGACTGCCAAAGCTGACTTTTGTGCGGAAAAACTGCTTGAACTTTCCATCCGTCTGCAGCTTCCGGTCAATGGTTCCGACAATCTTTCTGAGAACTTTTTGTCACTGCTTGACCATTTACAGCAACAGATAGAACAGTATCATCTGATACGTCAGAAACAATATGAGCATTATAAAAAGCAGCGCATATTTTATGAGCAGCTGCGTCAAAATTATAATAATTACACTGATTTATTCAAACAATTAAAACGAATAGAACAAAAGCTTGATGATATCAGACAGGATATCCGGCAGTACCTTTCCCCTTATTATCCTGCTGCTGCCCAAACTTCAGCTTCCGGACTTGAAAGTCAGCTTCACAGACTTTCCCTTCAGTTAGCTGATTATAAAAAGCTTCTGGCCGACCTTCTGCTTGCCACCAGAAATCTGAACAGTTTTCTTCAGGAACATCCTGATTTTAAACAGGAAGACAGACAAACAGACCCGACCACACACGCTGCTGCGCCCTTATCCGTACTGCAGGAACAGGAAGCCCTCACACAGGAACAATCCTCTTCCTGTGTAGAGCAGATCAGTAAACTGAAGCCTCAGCTGGAACAGCTGCAGGTTACAGCTGATTCCGTCCATCTTCTGGAAGAAAAAAAGAACCGTTTAACTGAACAGATTTCAGATTATGAAAAACGTTATCGTATTTTGAGCTTAACAGAAGATTATCTGAAAAAAGCAAGACATAATCTAACAGAAAGCTACCTGAGAAGTATTGAAAAACATTTTCAGGAATATGCACGTTTTTCAGAAAAAAAGGAGCTTCAGCAGGCTCGGATGGGAGCTGATTTTCACATGCTGATTCCGGTAGAAGGAATTCTGCGTGAAACAGACTGGTTCAGTCAGGGAACCCGGGATCTGATTGATCTGTGCGTCCGCCTGGCAATCATTAAGGATCTGTTCCAGGCAGAACCGCCTTTTCTGATACTAGACGACCCGTTTGTCAATCTCGATGAAGAAAATACCAGCCAGCTTGCTTCCATCCTTCAAAAGATGTCTGGCGAATGGCAGATTTTATACTTTACCTGCCATTCTTCACGGCTTCCGGTATAACCCGGAGTTTGCATCTCCTATACGGATGTATAACCCGGAGTTTACACATCCGTATAGGAGATGCAAACAGGCAAAATACAAGATTCTTGCTTGACACTGACAATTCTTGTGATTATACTTATTTTTATATCAGTTGAGAGGCAATCCTCTATCTGATTCTATACCAGTGTGCTTCTGCTTGATAAACAGGCAGGTACGTTTGCCTGTTTATCAAGCAGATAGTATACCAGACTCCGTCAGGAGCACAGGCATGCACAGAAGAAGATGTCAGCCAGCTGACGTGCACGCCGCATCAGGAATGCCCGGACTTCTTGAATACAACATTCTTGAATACGGCATTCTTGAATAGAAGAACACCTTAATACAATGCCCTGCGGGCAGATGCGAACTCCTACAGGCTTCTCGCACCAAGGTGCTAAATTTTTAGCTGAACACAGCAGATTGGAGATAATAGCATGGCAAAGAAAAATATTGACTGGGCTAACCTTGGCTTTGGTTACGTTCAGACAGAAAAAAGATACGTTTCAAATTTTAAAAACGGTTCATGGGATGAAGGTACCCTTACCTCTGACGCTACAATAACCCTCAATGAATGTGCCGGTGTTTTACAGTACGCACAGACAGTATTTGAAGGATTAAAAGCATACACAACAGAAGACGGGCATATTGTTACTTTCCGTCCTGACCTCAATGCTTCCCGTTTAAAATCCTCTGCTGAAAGACTTGAAATACCTGTATTTCCTGAAGACAGATTTGTAGATGCTATTGTTCAGACAGTTGCAGCTAACGAAGATTATGTTCCTCCCTATGGCTCAGGAGCTACTTTATATATCCGCCCCTATATTTTCGGTACCAACCCCGTTATCGGCGTAAAACCCGCAGATGAATACCAGTTCCGTGTATTTACTACACCTGTTGGTCCTTATTTTAAAGGCGGTGTCCGCCCTCTGACCATCCGCGTTTCTGATTTTGACCGTGCAGCACCGCATGGTACAGGCCATATCAAAGCAGGCTTGAACTATGCTATGAGCTTACATGCAATTGTATCTGCTCACAACGAAGGTTACGATGAAAATCTGTACCTGGATCCTGCCACCAGAACAAAGGTTGAAGAAACCGGCGGAGCAAACTTTATTTTCGTATCCAAAGACGGCAAGGTAGTTACTCCCAAATCAGACAGTATTCTGCCTTCTATTACCCGCCGCTCTCTGATTCATGTTGCAAAAGAATACCTTGGACTGGAAGTTGAAGAAAGAGAAGTTTATCTTTCAGAATTAAAGGATATGGCAGAATGCGGCCTTTGCGGTACAGCAGCTGTAATCTCTCCTGTAGGAAAGATTGTAGATCATGGCAATGAAATCTGCTTCCCCAGCGGCATGAATGAAATGGGACCTGTGACTCAGAAACTCCTGAATACCTTAACAGGCATTCAGATGGGACGTATCGAAGCTCCCGAAGGATGGATCAAGGTTATCAAATAATCTTCAACACCATTATACGATTGGGCAAAACCTCTGTGAAGATATGGTTCACATCGTATTTCAGAATAATTTTCCCCCGGCAAGCCTGTGCTGCCGGGGTTTTCTTTTTAACAAAACTGCCCTTTCCCCATGGAAGCTGCAATTTTCTGTATATCCAGAATTAATTTCGACGTATGATAACCATCTGCAGCCGCGTGATTAATGAATATAGATAGCGGAAGATAAAGTTTTTCTTCTCCGTGTTCTTCTTTTGTATAGAACCTGCTGAAATTAATTACAGGAAAATACATTTTGGAAGGACCTGACGTATCGTGTCCAAATCCGGTTACAGTAACCCAGGGAGCACATGACACCGGACAGAAATTCGGCGGCAGATCAGGTTTTGTTTTAACTCCCTTTACATCTTTGTAGGTTTCCATATCTCTGATACAATTGGCATAAAAACGTTCAAAATTGAAATCATACTCCGACCAGATATCAGAAAATGTACAATCATCCTTATGAAATATCGTATAAGACGGATGGCATATTTTGTAAAATCCAAGCACACCATCTTTATATGCCATTCGGAATTCTTTATTCTGATTCACCCCCGTCATGATCACATATAAAAATGAAGGAAAAAAACGATATCCGTTTTTTCTTGTCCATTCATAAAAATCTGTAATCTCTATATCGACGTTCATATGATAACTTGTTCTCAACGTGTTGGTATAATACGCAAAATGCTCCCGCCGCTCCCAGGTTTCCATATCAATTGGTTCAAATTCCATACGCATCCCCTTTACCTCCTTGTTTTCGATTTTCCCTTTAAAAAAGCAAACAGGTATCTCCAGTACTGTTCCTGAATCCGGCTTGGAGCCATATAAATTTCATGCTTTGTTTCCGGCACAAAAATCAATCTGGAATCCGGAGTTTTTCGTGCCAGCGCAAGATGCCCTCCCATTGTCACCAGATCATCATTTTCTGCTGAAAAAATACATACAGGTATCTGGATCTGAGTCTTTTCTTTCTCGATTTGTTTAATTACCCGAAGTGATTCATACAGCCAGGAGTAGCTGCCCGCATTATTCTGCAGTTCACGGTCCGCAGCTCTTTTCTTGAAATAATAGTCATAACGTTCCCTGCTCGAACAGGAGGCTTCCTCAAATGCTTCCTCTCCCGAAAATGCTTTCTGCCCTATGATATATTTTTTAGTTCTTCCGGTTTTTACCATATAGTGAGCCACCGCTTCCGCCTCAATACGAGGAATATTCAGCTTGATATCCAACATTGGTGCCGTTAAAACCGCCTTCTTGATCCGCCCCGGGTACAGCTGCAGATATCTGGTTCCGATTGCCCCTCCCATCGAATGTGCATACAGATAGAAAGGATTATCCTCACCCGCTTTCTTTACCGCAATTTCCTCTATAAATCCATTCAGATCTTCTACATAATCACTGAATTTAACCACATGTGTTAATGAAAAATCATTGTTTCCCACTTCCCTGAACGATTTTCCATGTCCTCTGTGATCCATAAGAAAAACATTGTAGTGCTCTTTCAGAAAATAATAAATAACTTCCTTATATTTCTGTATACTTTCCGTATAACCGTGAGAAATAATAACACTTCCCACCGCTTCGTCCGGCATATACATTTCATAATAAAGGGGCTTATTTTCTTCCCGTTCATACCAGCCTGATTTTTTAAACTGTTTCAGATAAGGTTCCACAACCATTTGCATGGTTTCCTCATAATTCTGGTCCTTCACACAGGGATACCCATCTTTCCGTTCCATGTTTAACCTGATTTTTCTCATACCTCTACCTCCAGATTTACCTTCTATATGAAAAATCTATTCCTCATCCTATTTTAAGCAAATTTCTTTCACCAGTATTACTATAACACAAAAAGGCTGGAAATGCCTTATTCAATGCATTTCCAGCCCACTACATATTTTCTGTAATATGGTTTCAGGATACACGCAGTTTGGAAAGTACCTCTTCAAAACATACGCCATCCGTAAGCGGAATATCCAGCTCTATCGATTTTTGAATACATTTTTTGATAAATCCTGAAGCCTTTCTGACTGATTTTTCAAAAGAAACCCCGTTTACCGCATCTGCTGCCACGATTGCAGCAAAAATATCCCCCGTACCGGATCTTGTCGAGCCGATTCTATGGGTACGCAGAAACTGCCCTTTATATGCAGGATTCACATCCAGTATGTTGGCATCGTAACAGTAATTTGCAATAAACTCTCCCTGAATAATTCCGGTAATTACAATTTTTTTCGGTCCCATGCTCTGAAGCTGCTGCGCCAGCTGCTGAATTTCAGCCTTCTTCCAGCCTTTTTCATGATACGGTGTGTCTGTTAAAATACAGGCTTCCGTCAGGTTCGGTGTTAAAATATCTGCGTAAGCAACCAGCTTTTTCATTTCCTGGCACATTTCTTCCGTATACGTAGGATATGCTGCGCCATTATCCCCCATGACCGGATCAATAATTACAACTGTGTCTTCCATTCGAAATTCTTTTATAAAGGACTCTACAATTTCAATCTGACGCCTTGACCCCAGAAATCCACTGCTGATTCCGTTAAATTTTAATCCCAGTTTTTTCCATTCATTGATATATGGTTTCATATGATCTGTATAATCCTGAAAATAAAAACTATCAAATCCTGTATGGTTGGAAAATATCGACGTCGGGAGCGGACAGCACTGTACTTTCATCGTGGAAATAATCGGAAGTGATACCGCAATGGAACATCTTCCAAATCCCGAAAAATCATTAATAACCGCTATTTTCTTCTGATGATTATGTGAACTCATTTTGCCTTCTGCCTGCTTTCCTTATAATGTACACTGAGTATAATGGTAAAGTGTCTTTTCATAAAGAGTCAATTTTATCATTTTTAAGCAGGTCAGTAGGGTAATAGCGGCAGACTGACTTCCATTTTCACAAAACAATTTCCAGGTTTCCAGTCAAATCAGAATGTGAACTTCAGATGACACAGCCCTGAAAGTTCCTAATCAAATAGTGACATCTGCACATACTGATTGTTTTTCGGTGCTGTACAATGCACAAAATTCAAAAGATCAGACTTATGAATCTGCCCTGCATGTACCTCACGTTCAAACGTAATGTCTTCCATTCTCAGCTCGTGAATTTCTGCCGGGTTCTCCGAAATAGAAAAGAAATGAATTTCTTTTCCTTCCATTACCGCCACTGCTATATCGGTCAGAATGGCTTCTGAAACAGGCCCGAAAACCCATAATTCCTCGACTGTTCGAATCAGCTGATGGCAGCATTCCGTCACCACATCCTTTTTCACTGCTCCATTTAAATAAAATCCATAATTCATAAACGGATTTACAGCTGCCGCTCCCTGTTTTACGGCAAACTCCATTACAGCTTCTCTGGCATAAAACCAGCTTTTGGAATGTGTCACATACACCAGTTTTCGTGTAGTCTGCTTACCTGCTTTTATCCTCAGCCGTTTTCTGTAATTTTCCAGACGCAGCTGTTTTTCCTCTGAAATTGCCTGTCCCCAGGCTCCTGCTGCCAAAATAGCTTCTGAGCAAATCGCAATGTCATCCGGACAAATCACCACTTCCGGATTCAGCACCATATTGCCGCATCTAAGCAGTTCAGGATTTTCCTCACAGATGACCACAGATTGTTTTTTTTCCGAGATTTCTTCTTCCAGCTCCGATAAAAGCAAGGTTTTCAGCCTTTCTGCACCTTCACCTGCACCAGAGAAAGTTTTTTCTGAAATTCCAACCTGCGCAAGCAGTTTTCGATATACATTGCTTACTGCCTTTCTGCTTTCTTCCGATACCTCGTAAGATTTTTTTTCAGCAAGCAATTTTCTGATTGCTTCCGGTTCGGAAGCATCTGCTATCAAAAAACGGATCTTATGCTTTTTTAACACATATCCGGCAAACAGCGATGCCAGATTTTCTCCGAGTATGACCGCCTCATAGTTATACGTATTTTCCATCGCTTTCCTCATTTTTAAGCCTGATACGGTTATTTTAGTTCCAGCATTTTTATTACTTTATCCGCAGCCTGTGCAAGCTCTTCGTTTCTGTAGCCTTCAATCGTACCTTCATCACCAGCCTCTGCCAGCTGTGCATCAACCGGAAGCTTAGCCAGAACCTGAAGATTGCTTTCTTCTGCAAAGCTTTCAATACGGCTCTTTCCAAACACAGGCATATGCTTTCCGCAATCAGAACATACAACATAGCTGTAATTCTCAATCAGACCCAAAATCGGTACATTCAGCTTATCTGCCATTTTACATGCTTTTTTTACAATCATACCAACAAGCGTCTGGGGAGAAGTAACCATGATAATTCCATCTACCGGAAGAGACTGAAATACGGTAAGCGGCACATCTCCTGTTCCAGGAGGCATATCAATTAACAGATAATCAAGCTCTCTCCAAAGAACATCTGTCCAAAACTGCTTCACAACCCCGGTAATTACCGGTCCTCTCCAGACAACAGGCGTATCCTCTGCCTCCAGCAGTACATTAACAGACATCATCTTGATTCCCGAAGGAGTCTCCACAGGTTCAATTCCTTTGCTCTTTCCACTCTGTGCTACTGTATGCATTCCAAAAATCTGAGGAATGGACGGACCTGTAACATCCGCATCCAAAATTCCAACCTTATACCCGCGGCGCTGTAATTCCACTGCCATCATAGAAGTAACAGAGGATTTACCCACTCCACCTTTTCCGCTGACAATACCCACTACATGTTTTATATGATTCATCGGGTTTGTCGGTATTTTCATGATTTTTTTCTTTTTTGCACAATTTTTGCAATCTTTTTTGTCACATGTTTTGCTGTCACAGGTTGAACAAGCACTTTCTTCTGACGTTTTTTCTTTCATAACATTCTCTTCTATCATTTTTTCTTCCACAGCTTTTTCTTTTCTCCTATCTGTTGCTCATTCATAAACAAAATATCAGACTGTTATCAATCTTCCTCAATCACCTGTATTTCCAGATAATCAAATTCGGGCGCTTCAATAAAGTGATCTTTTCCAAATCGACATTTACTGTGACGCTTAAATTCCTGAATCGTAGAATCCAGCCAAATTGGATTTTCCAGATCAAATGCATTACAAATTTCCTCAAGTCCCTGAAAAACCTTTCTGGTTCTATTCAAATCACTTTCATCACAATATACCATATCTTTCAGCAAATGATTACTCTTTATTATTTTTCCCCATAATCGAAACATATTCCTTCCTCCCGACATTTTGCCCAGTATTTTTCTAGTATAAATCGAAACAGTTTTTCTGTAAAGAACATCCGGTGTAAAAAGAAGGAGCCTGAAAAAACAAGTTGAAATAACTTCATTTTTTCACAGCTCCTCTTTAAAATAATGTTCGCGCTTTGCTTATATCACAGATAAAGTTTTTGAAAATCCATCACACAAAATATTCCCGCAAAATGTCATCAATCACTTTCTCTTCCTTTGCAGAAAAACGACGTTTTTTCTCACTGCCAAGGCTCTTGTCCCTTCCCGCAGCGATTCTCTCAAGACTTTGACGAAGATACTGTAAATCTTCTTCATGAAGCCGTTCCTCATCTTCTGAATCCGAATGAGAGGAAGCAGAATTATGAGCATTCATATTCTGCGCGTTTCTCCTGGATATATTCATCTTCTGCATATCCAGATCATGTGCATTTGAATCCTGTTCATTCAAATCCTGTGCATTAAATTTACGTACACGCGATTCACGCTGCTCGGTATTATCCTCTTCTCTTCGCTTTTCCTGTGTATCTGCAAAAAACAGATCTGATGCCGCCACACCTTTCTTCTTTCGACCATCTGCTCTGCTCAGCATCTTCTCATCTTCTCCTGAACGCAGCATTCTTTTGGAAAGTGTGTTGCTGAAGTACTCTGCCAGCTCAATTTTGAGCTGCTCCTGTACCTCCCTGATGTCCGAAAGAAGATAAATCGCAGAACCAATTCCGAAACACAACAGTGTGATTCCAAGTGAAGAAATAATCACTTCACTCTCGAATTGATTCATCTGCTGTAAAACAGTAACTGCACCTCCGAAAACAAGGCAGACAGAAGCCGACTTTAAAGAAGCTTTTCCTGCTCTTTCCGCATTCACCCACAGCAGTCTGTTCTCCTTCAGCTGTTTTTCTACAAATAATGGTATATCACTAATTCCTTTATTTACACGGTATGTATTTTCAAATCGATTTTTCATCTGAAGTAAAAATGAATGACGCACACTCATCATATTTTCGGTCTGTTTTATCATTTGTCGGTAATAAATGCCGGTTACCCAGGTTCCCAGAATTCCTAAAACAGTAACTGCTGTCATAATATATACGGGAACTGCTGATGCCAGAAATGTCTCCATTTAAATACCTCCTGTTTCTGAGACCTCCAGATTTTTACGATTGTAATTATACACTGTTACAGGAGTCTTGAAAAGATGAACCAGACTAAAATCGTGCGACAAATAACAGCATTTTCTGCATACTACAGATTCTGAGCAATTTCCATCATCAGATTTACAGTATGTGTAATCGCCTGCATTTCGAATTCAGAATAATCCATAGAAGCACTGTCATCAGCTTTATCTGAGATTGCTCGTACAATTAAAAAAGGGATCTCATTCAGATATGCCGCCTGCGCAATAGCGGCTCCTTCCATCTCACAGCAGTAGCCGTTAAAATTCTCAATCAGCCAGTTTTTCTTTGCCTTGTCAAAAACAAACTGATCCCCGCTTACAACACGTCCCACATGAACTCCGATTTCAGGATTAACCTTCCGACAGGCTTTTTCTGCAATCTGTATCAGCTTTGTATCTGCTTCAAATACAGATTTTTCCATTCTGGGAATGGTACCTGCAGGATATCCAAATCCGGTAGCATCCATATCATGCTGTAATGTATCTTCAGACAGCACAATATCTCCGATATTGATTTCGGCTCTTAAAGAACCTGCTACACCAGTATTGATCATTACATCTGCCTGATAGCAGTCTGCAAGAATCTGGGCACAGATTCCAGCATTTACCTTTCCAATCCCGCAGCGCACAACAACTGCGTCCTTTCCGGCAAGCTTTCCGCAATAAAATTCCATACCTGCCTTTTTCTCAATGACAACCTCTGTCATGGCATCTTTAATTCTGCTTACCTCTTCATCCATTGCACCTATAATTGCTAACATATTTCCTGCAGCAGATCCACTCCTGGGTACTTTTCGAAGTACGTCCGAAGTATATCCGCATTCCTTTCTCAATTTTTGACTTTTTATCAAGTATACCTGTCATTTTTTCATTCGTCAACATTGCCCTGAGTTCCTTTTATATGTTATAATAATGTCCGGCGTTCAGGATACTGTTTCCTATCGGTTACGATTTTCAGTCCTGAGCAGCCGCAATATTCGTAATTGAATCTATATTTGTTTCAATTTACGCTATTTACATAACTCAGGAGGATTTAATAAAATGGTACAGTATAAAACTCACGGAACCTGCTCATCTGCAATCACATTTGATGTAAAGGACAACAAACTTACTTCTGTTCAGTTCTCCGGCGGATGCCATGGCAACCTGCAGGGAATCTCAAAACTGGTAGAAGGCATGGATATCGACGAGGTTATTGCCAGACTTGACGGAATCCGCTGTGGATACAAACCCACCTCATGCCCGGATCAGTTAACTCAGGCCTTAAAAGCCTATAAAGAAAAATTCGGTAACAAATAAAATTTCAATATCATCCCGGTGAAAGAAATTTAAAAGACAGGATAGCAAACAAACATCTTTCACCTGCTTCGTTTGCGCCTCAAATATACATTTTTCCTTTGAGGCTTGGTAAAATCTATGCAAAAAATCATTTTAACGGGCGGCGGCACTGCCGGTCATGTTACACCGAACCTTGCCTTATGTCCGGAATTAAAAAAGAACGGATTTGAAATCAGTTATATCGGTTCCTACAATGGTATGGAAAAAGACCTTGTAGAAAAAGCCGGTATTCCCTACTACGGAATTTCCTCCGGTAAACTCCGCCGATATTTTGATGTAAAAAACTTCACCGATCCGTTTCGTGTTATAAAAGGTTACTTTGAAGCCAGACGACTTATGAAAAAAATAAAACCTGATGTGGTCTTTTCCAAAGGCGGTTTCGTTGCAGTTCCGGTTGTTATGGCTGCCAGCCGTTCAGGAATTCCCGTCATTTCTCATGAATCCGATATGACCCCCGGACTCGCCAATAAGCTTTCTCTCGCTTTTTGTTCCAAAATCTGCTGTAATTTTCCGGAAACAATTAACTATCTTCCGGAAGACAAAGCAGTTCTGACCGGCTGTCCTATCCGTGAAGAGCTCTTAACAGGAACCAAAGAAGACGGCTGGAAATTAACCGGCTTTGATTCATCTAAACCAGTCCTTCTAATCATCGGAGGAAGTCTTGGCTCTGTAAAGGTAAATCAGGCTGTCCGCAGTATCTTACCGGATCTCCTGAAAAATTATCAGGTTGTCCACCTTTGCGGTAAAGGAAATCTTGATGAAACACTGACCTCTATGCCCGGCTATGTGCAGTATGAGTATATGAGCGAGCCTCTTAAGCATCTTTTTGCCATGGCAGATATCATTATCTCCCGCGCAGGAGCGAATGCCATCTGTGAACTTCTTGCTCTGCAGAAACCAGCTCTATTAATTCCGCTTTCTGCTGCTGCAAGCCGCGGCGACCAGATTTTAAACGCCCGTTCTTTCAAAAAACAGGGCTTCAGCGATGTACTGGAAGAAGAAAATCTCACCTCAGAGTCTCTTTACAATGCTGTAACTGCTTTATATGAAGATCGTGAATCCTACATTCAGGCCATGAAAAACAGTAATCAGTCCAATGCAGTATCCAAAATTGTTTCTCTGATCAGAGAAAACTGCCTGTAATTTCACTGATTTTACCTATAATCCTATAATCAACTATACGCTGCTTATTAGCTGAACATGGCTGAACATAGCTGCTTATTAGCTGAA
>JAUNPP010000057.1:15575-19575 GCA_030536685.1 Lachnospiraceae bacterium | reverse complement strand
GGCGCTCTCATCTCGGCAATTGAATAACCGAGGATTCCCGCTTATTATCCTAAATACTTCTGGTAAACGCCTCTGAACTCAACTAAATACTTCTGAACTCGATCAGAGGGCCGCCTTTTTTCTCGAGGTAATCAGCCGTGATCGTCACCTGTCCGATATTGGAATCCTTGGGGATCTCATACATGATATCCTGCATAAATTCCTCCAAAACAGCTCTCAGCGCTCTTGCCCCGGTTTTCTTTTCCAGAGCACGGCGTGCAATCACCCGCAGCGCGTCCTCCTCAAAAATCAGATTGACTTCATCCATAGCAAGGAGTTTTTTGTACTGCTTTACAATCGCATTCTTCGGCTCAGTCAGAATCCGCACCAGAAAATCTTCTGACAGGGAATCCAGCGTTACAACCACCGGCAGACGTCCCAGAAACTCCGGAATCATACCAAATGACCGCAGATCCTCTATCGTAACCTTAGAAAGGATTTCTCCCTCCGTTTTTGTATCTGCCTCATACAGCTCTGCACCAAAGCCAACGGAATTATTCTTCATCAGACGTTCTCTGATAATACGTTCCAGCTCCGGAAATGCTCCGCCGCAGATAAACAGAATATTGTTGGTGTCTACCGTTGTGGTCGGCACCATCATATTTTTACTGCTTCCGCCCACCGGAACTTCGATCTTACTGCCTTCCAGCATCTTTAAAAGCTCCTGCTGTACCGACTCGCCGCTCACATCACGGCTGTTTGTATTCTTTTTCTTTGCAATCTTATCAATTTCATCGATAAAAACAATACCGTGCTCTGCCCGATCCACATCATTATCCGCTGCTGCCAGAAGCTTTGAAATCACGCTTTCGATATCATCACCGATATAACCGGCTTCTGTAAGGGAAGTTGCATCCGCAATCGCCAGCGGCACATCCAGCAGACGAGCCAGAGTCTTCACCAGATAAGTTTTACCGCTGCCGGTAGGGCCAAGAACCAGCAGATTGGACTTTTCAATCTCCACGCCATCTGAATTATCCGCAAATACCCGTTTATAATGATTGTAAACAGCAACAGAAATCGCCTTTTTCGCCGCTTCCTGTCCTACCACGTATTCATCCAGCTGCTGCTTGATCTGATGAGGCGCCGGAATCGAACGAACATCAAAATTCTCACGCTCCTTCTGCTTCTCCTCCTCAGACTTTCTCTTTAAACGGTAACGGGTCTGATCCTGCTGCATGGGGTTCATAAACATCATGCTGATATTCGGACGTTTCCCCTTCTCCTTTTTACCATCGCGATCGGTCTCATCAGCCTTCTCTCCATCCTTTTCCCCCGTCTGACCGGAAATCACTTCCTGCCCCGACGAATCTCCAAAAGGAGGCATCATCCCCGACATTTTCATCAGATCCGAATACTGAAGGCCGCTTCTCTCAAACGAATCAAAAGCACTCTGCAGGCAATCCCCGCAAACGCAAAGATTTCCCGGAAGATGCACCATCTTCCCCGCCTGTCTCTCAGTACGCCTGCACATACTGCAGACATCCTCATACTCACTGTTATTCTGATCAACCCCGGAAGAACCCTTACTACCATTCTGACTACTCAGATTATTATCTTTTTGTTCTTTATCCATTCACCCAAACTCCATTCTCTATCTGATACTGAAATCACATTTAATCATACAATCGTAACCTTAACTGTTCTTGTATCTGCTGTATTATATCATATCATGGTCAAATGCCTCTCTGTGCAAGCACAACGGCACCCAGACCATTTGACCCTGGTATCATTATAACGAAAGCAAGGACATGATACAAGAAGTTTTTATTTTATTCCGGCCAGAGCAGAGTTACTGTGTTACTGTTCAGAGATTTCTGGACAGTAGGGTTGTCCAGGGGACGCAAGATGTCTATGATACGAAGTCTGGCCGGGGCTAAGGGGTGCTTTCAGCACCAATACGCCCCTTGCAGACTTGTATCATAGACATCTTGCTGGTTTTTGCAGCCTTTACTGTCATAAAATGCTGAACAGCTATGGGAATACCAACGCTTAAATTTCTGTTCACTCATGTTCGCAGGAACTTACACACTCTCTCATTCCAAAGAAAAAGACACTCTGTTTTTGCTCTACTTATATTCATCTAATTAGCCAGGGGAATCCCTCTCCACCATTTCACAAGCAAACACAAAACCACAAAACTCCAACAATTCATGCGTCTTTTTCCCACTCCTGTTCGCCGTTTCATGGACAGAAAATTATGCATAAAACAGCTTCAAGGCAATGATACAAGTCTCGGCGGGGGCATTGGCCATATATGGCCCTAGCCCCCATAGAGACTTCGTATCATTGCCTTGAAGCGTCCCCTGGACTCCCCTCCTGTCCTAAGAAACCAGAACTACCTATCCAATCTTTTTGCCCAGTGTCATTTCGATTTCTACTGTCTGGTACTCGTTTCCGTTTAAGCGTGATACAGTGAGTTTGACCTTATCACCTACAGCGTAGTATTTTAATGCGTCTGAGAGTTCCTGCTGGCTGCTGACAGTTGTTCCGTCAATCTTTGTGATAATATCATTTTGCTGCAGTTTTGATTTGGAAGCTGCTCCGTTTTCCATGATTTCTTTTACGTAAACGCCTTCGGGCATACCATAAAGCTGAACTGCTTCGTCATTTACAGTTGCTGCCTGAATTCCCAGATAACCTCTTTTTGATTCTGTTACTTCTACTTTGGTTTTCTGGTTCATTAAATCGTCAATGATGTCATGTACTTTTGCAATCGGAATAGCAAAGCCCATGCCTTCTACGTCGGTGTCGCTGTATTTTGCAGAATTGATACCGATGATCTTACCTTCTGTGTTGATCAGTGCGCCGCCGCTGTTGCCGGGGTTGATTGCTGCGTCTGTCTGAAGCAGGCTTCTGGAGCTTCCGTCGCTTGATTTTACTTCACGATCCAGAGCGCTGATGTAACCAACCGTGATGGACTGACCATATCCCAGTGCATTGCCGATTGCGATAACGCCCTGACCTACTTCACAATTATTGGAGGTATCCATCTCTGCTACAGCGATGGCTTTTTTCGTTTCACTCTTTAAATCTGAAAGAGCTACTGCTACAACTGCCAGGTCATTGTCAGAGTCCGTTCCTTTTACAGATGCTTTTGCAGTGGAATTGTCTGCAAATGTCATCGTCAGAGAGTCAGCATCTTTAATTACGTGATAATTGGTCACAATCAGAAGCTCTTTGTCATTCTGTCCGATAATAATACCGGAACCGCTGCCGGCTTCCACCTCCTGCTGATTGTTGCCATTGCTGTTTCCGCTGTTTCCGCCGTTCTGACCGCCCCAGAAGAAATAAGACCAGGGATCCATGCCATACTGCTGAGAATAATCTTCATAAATCTGCGTATTGGTAATCGCTACAACAGAAGGAAGTACCTTTTTAACAACAGAGGATACATCTCCAAGCGGTGAATTGGTGGTGCTTCCTGAAGAAGTGTTATTAGAAGAAGTATTGGTGGATTCCACCTTTTTAATCGCTTCCTGTGTTTCTTCATCTGCTGATGCAACGATTCCTGCCTTTTGGGCTGCATACTGTACACCAACCATCGCAGAACCTGCTACGCCGCCAAATAATACGGCTGCCAACGCAACAGCTGCTGCTTTACGAAGGAATTTTCCGCCTTTTTTCGGTTTTCCGTTATCAGATCTTCTGCTGCTTTCAAAATTCATTCTATCATCTCCATTATTATTGTTTCCGCCATCGGCTGTATTTTCGTTAAAACCGGAGGCAGTGCTTCCTGACGCTGCGCGGTTAAAGGATCCATAGCTATTTCCATAACTGTAGCTGTTTCCATTTTCCTCTGCACCTGTGCTGCTTCCGGTATTGCCGTAATGATCAGAGCCATTGTAATAGCCGCTGCTGTAACTGCCTGTGTTTCCTGCGTCGCCTGCGCTGCTTATGCTGCTTGTGCTGCTTGCGCTGTTTGCGCTGGCTGTTACTTATTTGCTGTATGCATATGTGC
>JAUNPP010000057.1:0-15565 GCA_030536685.1 Lachnospiraceae bacterium | reverse complement strand
TATCCATTGCTCTCTGTATACCCATCATTTTTGCCGTAATCATTGTTTTCTGTATATCCATTATTTTCGCTCATGTTTTTTCCTCCTGATCTGTATCCTGTACAAAAGCGTTATTTGTTTTGTTTATGGCTATATCATATCAGGCTTTTGTGATGAAATTGTGTTTATTTCTTGTTTTTTCCGTTTTGTTTTTACGGTCAGAAGGTGAATTTACAAAAATGTACCGCCGCATTTAACGAAGCATCTGCCAGTTTGGAAGGCATTTGTCCATGTGTACTCTTTGAAACCGTCTATGTGTACTCTTTGAAGCTGAACAGGAAACAAATTAGAATTTCCCGTATATAAAAAAGGAAGAGCACAATACTCTTCCTCCCCATAATAATTCAAACCTTACACATAAACCAGAACCCGTTCTCCGTCACTGTAACGCAGCTCCCACTGGTCATACTCCTTTTGGACCTCCTTACAGCCCCGGATTTTCTTTCCGCTGACGCTGTCTCCCAGATTAATTTCTCTGA
Organism: Lachnospiraceae bacterium; assembly: GCA_030536685.1. Classification (GTDB taxonomy): domain Bacteria; phylum Bacillota; class Clostridia; order Lachnospirales; family Lachnospiraceae; genus TWA4. Next base: position 15,047 of record JAUNPP010000057.1, on the reverse strand, counting down.
TCCGGTTATCAGAAGCCAGTTCGTGCAGCAGCTCTACTGAAACAATTCTGCCGTTCCATTTCATTTTTTCTTTCCTGCTCATCTTATCCACTCCTTTATCATGCATAAAGCAATTTGTTCCAGATAAGAAACGAAAAATAAATCCATTTATTACAGAATTTTCCATAAATTTTTGCTGTTCTAATCTCTCCAATCTAATCTCTCCGATCATCGATCTTATACAGCAGTGCATTGACGATGCAGGCTGCTATATTGCTTCCGCCTTTTCTTCCGGCTGCTACGATATACGGTGTCTTTTCGAGAGACATGATCAGCTCCTTGGACTGCACGACGTTTACAAAGCCGACGGGAACACCGATGACCAGCTCAGGGTTTAAGCTTCCCTCCTGTACCAGCTCGTAAATGCGTACCAGCGCGGTGGGTGCATTTCCGATTGCGAAAATGATCGGTTTGTCCAGTTTTGCTGCTTTGTCGATGCAGGCGGTCGCGCGGGTGGTTCCATTGGCTTTGGCCTGTGCTGCGACATCTTCATCAGACATAAAGCACATCACTTCGCCGCCGTAACGAGCCAGCGCACGTTTGTTGATGCCGGATTTTGCCATCTGTGTATCGGTTACGATCACAGCGCCCTTCTGAATGGCATCCATTGCTTTCTGCACTGCATTTTCTGAAAATTTCAGTGAATCCGCATATTCAAAATCTGCGCTGGTGTGAATGCAGCGTTTGATGATCAGCTCCTGTTCTGCATCGAGCTTTCGTCCTAGCTCTTCTCCGATGATCTCAAAGCTTCTTTTTTCTATATCTCTGGGGAGTACATTTTCAAGCTGTACTGTCATAATCAGATTCCCTCCTCCATAATCTCGTAAATTCGTTTGATATCCAGATGCTTTCTCAGCGCATCCGCAAGGATATCATACTGGGTTTCTTTAAATTCCTGATAATCCACACCGGAAATATTTTCCGTGTCCAGACCTTTTGATTCTGCGATAGCGGTTACGATCGCTCTTGCCACGCCTTCCTTGTCAAAGCAGCTGTGCACATAGGTTCCGTAAATATTTCCCTTCTGTACGCCATCTGTTTTCCATACGCTATCTGTTTTCCATTCTGCTTTTGCTGCCGCGTCTGCTTCCTTCGCTCCTGCAAAATTGGAAATTTTTGTCAGTGTGCGGGCGTCTGCGTCTTCTCTCATAGTGGTAACGCCCATATGGATTTCATAGCCTTCGAGATGCACGCCGGAAAGAGAGGCAAGTGCGCCGCCTACATTTTCAAATGTGCCGGTTACGCGGGTTCTGGTTTTCTGCCCTGCAAATACCGTATCCATCGGCAGAAGGCCCATTCCCTTAATCTCGCCGCCTGCTTCCACGCCGTCGGGGTCGGAGAGTGTTTCGCCGAGCATCTGATAGCCTCCGCAGACACCGTAAATGATTTTGCCGGCTGCTGCTGCCTTGCAGATGGCTGCTTCCAGACCATTCTGGCGCATCCAGAGAAGATCTTCCATTGTATTTTTTGTTCCGGGAATAATGATCATATCCGGATTTTTCAGTTCATTTACATTGTGCACATAGCGCAGTGAAACGCCGTTGATGCTTTCAAAGGGATTAAAATCCGTAAAATTGGAGATTCTGGGAATGCGGATAACCGCAATGTCGATCATTCCAACCTCCTGCTTTCCGTTGAAGCGCTCCGTCAGGCTGTCCTCATCCTCCACCTCTATGCTCAGGTAGGGAGCAACGCCGACAACATCGATTTTTGTAATGTCCTCAAGCATTTTTACACCCGGGTCGAGGATTGTTTTGTCGCCGCGGAACTTGTTGATGATCAGTCCCTTTACCATTGCCTTTTCATCATCCTCAAGCAGCATCACGGTACCGGCGAGCTGTGCAAATACGCCGCCGCGGTCAATATCGCCTACCAGAAGAACGGGAGCTTTTGCCATTTTGGCCATTCCCATATTGACAATGTCTTCATCCTTCAGATTGATTTCCGCAGGACTTCCCGCGCCCTCAATGACAATAATATCATTTTCCTCTGCCAGCTTATTGTACGCATACATAACATCCTTTTTCAGCTTGTGTTTGTATGCAAAATAATCTCTGGCTGACATATTTCCCAGAACCTCGCCGTTTACGATAACCTGGGAGCCGGTGTCATTGGTGGGCTTTAACAAAATGGGATTCATCAGCACAGAGGGTTTGATGCCTGCTGCCTCCGCCTGCATTACCTGTGCACGTCCCATTTCCAGCCCTTCTTCTGTAATAAAGGAATTTAACGCCATATTCTGCGATTTAAACGGCGCCACTTTGTAGCCATCCTGTTTGAAAATACGGCACAATCCCGCGGTCAGCAGGCTTTTTCCTGCATTGGACATCGTGCCCTGAACCATAATCACCTTAGCCATTCACAATTTCCTCCAAAACTCTGACCAGCTCAAGATTTTCCTCATGTCGTTTTACACAGACACGGAAATATCCGGGAGCAAGTCCCACATAGTTTCTGCAGTCGCGAATCAAAATGTCCCGTTTTCCACAGGCTTCTTTCAAATCAGCTGCTGCTTTGAAAAATATATAATTCGCCTGAGAGTCAAACACCCGAAAACCAAGTCTTAACAGCTCTGCTTTCAGGAAAATGCGTTCTTCTCTTAAAATGCTCATGCTCTGCGCTACATATTCCGTTTCCTTTAGCGCTGCCACACCGGCAAACTGCGCAGGAATCGATACTGCCCAGGGCTGATTGCATTCTGCCATCTTCGCCATAAAATCCTGATCCGAACAAAGTCCGTAGCCCAGCCGCAGACCGGCCATCGCATAGGTCTTTGTAAATGCTTTCAGAATCAGCAGGTTGTCATACTGCTCCAGGTGTTTTATCAGGCTGTATTTTTCCGGTTCTTCTACAAATTCATTGAAGCATTCATCGACCACCAGAAAAATGTCATTCTCCGCACATCGATCAAGAATCCGAAACAGCTCCTTTTTTTCTACCAGCTGCCCTGTCGGATTGTTGGGATTGCAAAGAAATGCCATATCAATATCCGGCGTCAGAGCATCCAGAAATCCCTCATCCAGCCGAAATTCATTTTCCTCTTTTAAAATATAATAAACCATCTGTGCTCCGACCACCTTTGCAGCCTGTTCATACTCCGCAAAGGTAGGCGCCGGTACCAGCACCTTACCGGGCTTTCTGGCAAGAATCGAAGAAAAGATCACATCTGCCGCTCCGTTTCCGAATACGATCTGCGACTCCTTTACCTGCTGAAATTCTGCCAGCGCGCTTCTTAATTCCCCGCAGTTTACATCAGGATACTGCGCTGATAAGGCAGCTCCTTTTGCAGCGGCCTCGATCACGGAAGCCGGTGTTCCCATACAGTTCACGTTTACTGAATAATCCAGTTTATAATGATGGCTATATATCTCCCCGCCATGATTATGCATTGCTTTTTTCGCCGGTTAAAAAACCGGCACTCCTTTTTTTCTCTTTATGATTGTTTATAATAAGACCACGACCGCCTTTATTCCCAGAAAGATCAGAATCGACAGAACGGCTGTTGCATACAGCAGATGATTGGAAATTCTGATGTCCTCCGGTACTACCGCGCGATGTGCATCTCCGATATATTTCTTTTTATGCAGCTTGCCGAAATACCAGGCGTCGCCTGCCAGACGCACGCCGAGAGCACCTGCCATAACCGCTTCCGTATGTGCGGAATTGGGGCTGGCGTGATTGTAGCGGTCGCGCAGATAGATCTTTCTGGCATTTTTCACATCCAGCTTAACAAAAGCAGATGCCGCGATCATCAGCCACGCGGAAAGGCGCGCCGGTATGTAATTCAGCACATCATCAAATTTCGCTGCACATCTTCCAAGATACAGATACTGATCATTTTTATAGCCTACCATGGAATCCATGGTGTTGACTGATTTATAGAAAAATCCGCCTGCCGCACCGCCGATTGCCATAAACAGCATCGGGGCAATAATGCCGTCGGAGGTATTTTCTGCTACTGTTTCTACTGCTGCTTTGGCAACCTCTTCCTCTGTCAGTCTGTCGGTATCACGGCCTACGATCATGGAAACCGCATAGCGCGCGCTTTTCAGATCATGTTTTTCCAGTTCCCTGTATACCTTCATACTTTCTGTTTTCAGAGATTTGGTTGCCAGAAGCTGATAACACATAATGCTTTCCAACACAAGGCGCAGCCAGGGTGAAATCAGCTGTGCGCCCCATAAAAGAAGAACCGGGATCAAAGTGGACATTCCCGTTACCAGAATAACTAATAACACGCCACCAAACAAAAGTCCCTTTTTTGTATCCGGAACTATTTTCCGAATCATTTTTTCACAAATTGTGATCCAGGAACCGATTACCCGGATCGGATGCCACAGCCAGTGAGGATCGCCTAAGAGCAGATCAAGGACGAACCCAATCCCTAAAGCTAATAACGAAATTTTCATTTTCAATCTCCACTTCCGCTGCCAGACCGCAGCCATTTTTTACCTGCCAGTAATAATAATCTTCTCTTGGCATGCCGTACATCTGCATCAGCTCCATAATAACGCCGCCGTGCAGCACACATGCAACCTTTTCCAGCTGCTGCTCGGCACAGGCCTGCATCAGCTTTCCAAACCCGAATCGGATTCTTCTTCTGAAAGCCTCCGAGGACTCCGCGCCGGGTACCGCCATCGTGCCGTTCCGATCGATCCACTGCTGATAGATTGGATCATAGCGCAGTTCCTCATAATTTTTATACTCAAACATCCCGAAATCCGTTTCCTCAAGTCCTGTAATGATCTGGCTGTTCAGTTCCGGATAAATCACGGCTGCCGTCTGTTTGCAGCGCTTCATCGGGCTTACAAATACCGCCTGTACACCGGGATAAATGTGTGCATCCACATATTCACAGATCTGCGCACGTCCCTCTTTGCAGATAGACTCATCGGTTGTTCCGACATAACGTTTTTCCAGATTTCCCTTCGTCTTCGCATGACGAATCAGATACATTTGTATTTTCACTTAGCTGTCCTCCCGTCGCAGGCATGAGTGTTTCCCTCCTGCGCCTTTATGCAGGTACCGATTCCGCAGCAGACCCTCCATACCTCTTCAGACGCTGCCGCCAGCTCGCAGCAGATTCTTCCTGTGCTTTCCCGGTATTCCCGGTCAAATGCCTCCATCGGCACTACACCATAACCCAATTCGTTGGTTACGATCACCACCCCGGGATTTTTTGCAAGCAGTTCTTCTGCCAGCTGCCTGTATGGCAGTCCGTCTTTTATTCTTCGTTTCACATACTCATGAAAATGATAGATCATGGGTACCTGAAAAATCTCCTCGTATCCGCAGGTAAGGCCATCCGCAGCAGCCCCGGGGGCAATCCCCGTAAGCTGCTGTGCAAATGCCTTTTTTCCCTGAAATACGCCTCCAATAATCAGTTTCATCAGATTATCCCTTTCATTTTTCTACATCAGTAACGCAGAGGCAAGTACCGCAAACAGCGCCATGACCAGCTCAGAGATCTGCGTGAAAAAGCCGCACAGATCTCCTGTGATTCCGCCGAAATAGTGCATGGACATATGCCGGTAATAGAAAAATACCAGAAAAGCTCCCACGAGCACTGCGGCTCCCGGAATCGGATTTATAAGCAAAAGTCCCGCAGCGCAGACCGCGATAAATAAGATCATCGTAATCTGAACCACTTTTTTCTGCGCGGGATTTGCAAAAGCCACTGCAAGCCCTGTGTTTCTCGCCTTCTTAAAGGTTACAACCGAATAACCGCTTAAGCTTCTGGAAAGAATAAAGCTCAGACAGATTACCCTGATCGAGCGGCTGCCAACCTCTGACATCACCCCGAAATACAGAAGCATGTACATCAATCCGATAATGATTGCAAATGCACCTGCATTGGAGTCCTTAAGGATCTCCAGTCTGCGCTCCTTCGTCTGCCAGGAGCTTAATGCATCTGCGGTGTCGAGAAGGCCATCCATATGGATTCCGCCGCTGATTGCAACGGGGATCAGAAGATAAACAGCGGTCTGAAAGGTATTTCCAAACGGAAGGATTCCGCAGAGCAGATACCATCCATACATGACCGCGCCGATCACCATTCCTACCACCGGAAAGAAACACATGCTGTATTTCATATTGTCATCTGTCCAATCCGTGTACGGAGTGGGAATGCCGGAATACATGGCAAATGAGATTTTCAAGCCATTCCATAATTGTTTTATCATATCAACGCCTCCCCTTTATGAATCAGAGGAATTCCGTATACAATTTCCGCCGCCAGATCGGCTTTTTTTGCAATATACTGATTAATACAGCCCAGATACTGCTGATAACGAACCGTTTCCGGGTCGTATTCGATTCCGTCTGAAAAAATTTCATTTGATACCACCACGACGTTGGCTGCCTGGCTGCACAGTCTGTCAAGTCCGCGGCAGACTGCCTCTACGGTATCAGCGCCTGCGCCGCCCTCCTGATACATCTCATTCGCTGTCAGGTTGGACATACATTCCAAAAGCACAGTAGTTTTCCGGTCAAGTGTGATCTGCTCCAGATTTGTAAAGCATTCTATCGCATTAAAATTCTTGTTTTTCCGAAGCTCCCGGTGACGCTCGATTTTTCTGTAGGCTTCCTCGTCAAACGGATACATCGTTGCGATATACAGCATGGGAACTTCTTTTATCTCCTCCTGCAGCTTCACACACAAGCTCTCCGCATAAGCAGATTTTCCGCTGCCGCTGCCGCCGGTTATCAGTGCAAGCATTCTTCAGCCCCCTTTTTCGCATCACAATCGATAAAAGTCACCATTTTCGGATCGCCATCAGATGCGCCACAGTTGCTTTCAGCATTACAGGCTTCAGAGGCGCCGCAGCTGCTTTCAGCATTACAGGCTTCAGATGCAGCTGTCTCCGTGTCATTTTCATCATATGGCTCGTATACCATCATATCCATGTCGGTAAAGGTGCTCATCTGATGATAGACACCCATTGCCAGATCCAGTACCGGCATAAGTGCCACTGCGCCGGTTCCTTCTCCCAGATGCATGCCGCAGGTCAGACAGGGTGACATGGAAAGCTCATCTAAAAGCATTTTTCCCGCCGGTTCCTTTGATAAATGAGATGCAAACATGTAATCTCTTGCTGCCGGAGCCAGCTTGCAGGCAAGCAGCGCTGCCACGCAGGAAATCACGCCGTCGATCACCACAGGAATCCGATTGGCTGCCGCTCCCAGATAAAGTCCTGCCATACCGCCGATTTCAAAACCGCCCACTTTGCTGAGCACGTCGAGCGGATCCTCCGGATCAAAAGTATAGGAGGCCAGGATTCTCTCCAGCACCCGTGTTTTTCGTGCCAGTCCGTCCGCTTTCAGCCCGGAACCGCGCCCGGTTACCTGCGCTACAGGAACATTCAGAAATACCGATGCCATCGCTGAGCTGGGGGTTGTGTTTCCTACTCCCATTTCACCGACGCAGATGATCTGATAGCCTTTTTCCTTCAGCATTTCCACCATCTCGATGCCGACCTCGATGGAGCGGACTGCCTGTTCTCTGGTCATAGCAGGTTCCTTCGCCATATTTTTGGTACCATAAGCAATTTTACGGTTGATTACCGCAGGAATGACATCTCTTGCTACGCCGATGTCCACCGGAAAGAGATCCACACCTGCCATTTTTGCCATAACGCTGGCACTGCATTCCATTCTGGTAAAGCCCTCCGTCATCGCAGCCGTAATCTCCTGATTGGACTGGCTGACGCCTTCTTCCAGAACACCGTGATCGCCGCACATAATGACCAGCGCCTTTTTATCCAGATAAAAATCGGGATTCTGTGTAATTCCCGCCATACGGATCGTCATCGGTTCAAATTCTCCGAATGCATACAGCGGCTTACAGATGCTGTTCCATCTGGCTTCACTTTGTTCCATTGCTTCCCTGTTTAACGTGCCAATTGCTTTTATTGTTTCATTTAACTTCATAAAATCTGCCTCCTCTTATTGTCTGCTCTAAATGCTTCTCTGTAACTGTGTAAAACAGCCGTTTCCGTTTCTATTCCCTGTTATCAGAAGCACTGTGTTTCAATCAGACCAGACTTTCCTCTGAATCAGCAAAGATTGTATTACTGTTTACAGCTTTATTTCTGAACAGTAATTTTGTTTTTTCCAAATTCCGCGCTCCGCATAAGAAATTCTGCCGCTGCCTGCGGATTGGAATAATAGTAAAGGTGGGGAAATCCCGCCATCAGGTTTTTGCTGCACTGAATGCAGTCCCAGCCCCGTTTTCCCACGGGCTTTTGTGCATGGAAGCCGGTTCCGCAGGCTGTACTGTCAAAATAATGAAATTCATGAGCCCGGAAGCTAGTTTTCTCTGCTCCGCAGAGACAGTCTTCCTTTGCCGTTACGGTAACGTAGCCGAAACGGGAAAGCTTTGGCGTCCGAAATACCTCGCCGTCAATCACTCCCGCCATTTCATGCATGGTATGCTCCATATCCTCCATTCTGCGGTGCAGATACATAAATCCGCCGCATTCTGCCAGACAGGGCATTCCACCCTTCACCGCCTGTTTTACCGATGCTAACATCGAATGATTTTCGGCAAGCTTTCCGGCAAACAGCTCCGGGTAACCGCCGCCAAACAGCAGTCCGTTGATTCCATCCGGCAGTTTGCTGTCGTGAATCGGTGAAAATTCCACCAGCTCTGCTCCCAGCTCTGTAAGCAGTTCCAGATTATCCTTATAATAGAAGCAAAAAGCTTCATCCATCGCAACACCAATGCGCGGTTTTTCCGGATAAGAAGGCTTTGGAAGCTTCGGAACCGTATACGTCAGATCAGGAGCTGTGCCCGCAAGCTCTAAAAGTCCATCCAGATCAAGCGTCTCCTCCAGCACAGCGGCCAGACCATTTAATTTTCGTTCCAGCTCCTCCACCTCATCGGGAAGCACCAGTCCCAGATGTCTGCTTTCAATCACAAAATCCTTTATCACCGGTACATAGCCGTACACCGAAACGCCGGTGTGTTTTTCCACTTCTTCCTTAATCTTCGGATACAGCATCCCCGACATCTGGTTCAGAATCACACCTTTGATCCGGGAATCCGGAACAAACTCTGCAAAGCCTTTTACGATTGCGGCTACGGACATACTCATGCCTTTTGTATTCACAATCAAAACGGCAGGAGTTTCGGTCACCCGGGCCAGATCATACGCCCCGGCCTGAAAGGTGGTTCCTCCCACACCATCGTAATACCCCATCACGCCTTCCATAACGGAAATATCCATTCCCCGGGCTTCTTTTGCAAACAAATACCTTGTATCGTTCTCCCCTGCAAAAAAAGTATCCAGATTTTTGGAACGGGTGCCAATGACCTTAGCATGAAACATAGGATCAATATAATCCGGCCCGCATTTAAAGGAAGCCGTTTTCAGCCCTCTGTTCACCAGCGCCTGCAAAATACCGCAGGTAATCATTGTTTTCCCGCTTCCGCTGGAAGCCGCGCCGATTAAAATTCTGGGATTACTCATTATCATCCTCCTTACCGGATTTCTCTGCATTTCCGGTAAATGAAATAATATAGATGGGATTCATTCCGGTCATCATATGATACCGCCCCAGCTCTCTGGAACGGGCGCTGCTGATATGAAGAATGTCCACATCCTGAACCGGAAGTGTTTTGACACAATCCAGCGTTTCCGAAACAGATTCCAGTGCAATGCAATTGATGACAACCCGGATATTCGGATTTTTCTGAAGCAGAAGCTCCAGGATTTCCTTCATATTTCCGGAAGAACCTCCGATAAATGCATGGGTCGGTACCGGAAGCGCTTCCAGCGCCTCCGGCGCCAGGCCGGGAACCACCGTGATATTAGCAGTCTGGAATTTGCGTTTGTTTTCTTCAATCAGCGCGCACGCCTCTTCCTTCTTCTCAATCGCATAAACGCTGCCCTCGGGCGACTGAAGAGCGGCCTCAATCGAAACAGAGCCTGTTCCCGCTCCGATATCATAGATTACCGAATCCGGATAAAGCCGCAGCTTCGATACGGAAATGCTGCGCACCTCGCTTTTGGTCATCGGAACCTTTGCGCGGATAAATTCCTCATCCTCAATCCCGTGCGTAACCGGTCTTTGTCCGGCCTGCGGATTTTCAACCAGGATCACACAGAGACCGCCGAGCGGTTTTCCTGCCAGCTCTTTTGCAGTTCCTGTCACGATCTGTTCATCCGGATAAGAAAGTCTGGTTCCTACCGAAACTCTTACCTCTCCCAGATTGTAGTCCGTCAGCTCACCGCACAGCCTTCCTACCGCGTCTTTTCCGCCAATCAGGGCAAATACCTTTTTATGGGCTGCCACTGCCGCCGTCAGATTGCCGCTTTTTCCATGCAGGCTCATCAGCTTAACATCCTCCCATGAGGTTTTCAGCTTTCCGCAGAAATACACGACAGAAGAAATGCCGCTTCTCGTTTTTACCTCATATGCAGGCTCCAGAGCCGCAATCAGCTTTTTCGCCCCGCTGTAAAATCCGATGTCGCCGGACAGCAGAATCACTGCCTTTTGATACTCCGGATGTATATCCAGAAAATGCTTCAGCTCCTCATCCTTATAAGCCGCAAATACCGGTTTATTCAGATGACTGCAGCACTCTAACATCCGATTGGCTCCCAGAATCACATCAGCTTCCTCACAATCATGCATCGCCTCCAAAGTCATATTCAAAGGATCGCCCATGCCAATACCAATTAACGTAACCTGACGTGTTTCATTCACAGACTCGGTTTCCGCCTTCACCTCAGATTCAACTTTCGCTGCTTCCGCTTTCACCGCTGACTCGCTTTCTGCGGCTTCCGCTTTCACCTCAGACTCGCTTTCTGCGGCTTCCGTTTTCACTGCAGAATCACTTTCCACAGCTTGTTCTATGCCGAACCGGCTGGATAACAGTTCACGAACCGCTTCTTCTGAAAGTCCTTTTTCCACAACCGGGCGTCCGATTACCAGAAGTTTTGCACCGGCTGCCCGCGCTGCTTCCACTTTTTCCAGAAATCCTCCTGCTTTACCGGATTCCTTTGTTACCAGCCATACAGCGCCTGTCTGCTTTAACATGGCGGTATTCATTTCCCTGGAAAACGGTCCCTGCATACAGATCAGGTTTTTCTGCTGATAGCCCAGCGCCAGGCACTGCTCAACAGCTCCCGGCGCAGGCAGGAAACGGGGATAGAGGCGGTCAGAAAAATCCGGAATCGCCGTATATTCTGCCAGTTCCTTGCTTCCTGTAGTAATCAGTACATTGCCGGTTGTCTTTTTCAGATACTCTGCGGCTTCTCTGACAGAGGCAGCTGTTACACAGTCATTTTTCAATTTCTGTTCCACTTCATCTGCCTGAGACGGACGCAGCAGCCGCACCAGTTCTTTTCCTGTACAGCTGCAGGCGCTTCGGATATTGGCGGAAACTGCCGCCGCATAGGGATGTGTGGCGTCAATGACCAGCTCGCAGCCTTCAGCCTGCATCAGCTGTGCCATCTCCTCCACATCCAGGCGTTTCGTACTGATCTGCAGATAATCGGATTCCTCCATCAGCTGCGCGCCATATTCCGTGGCCACACAGACCAGCACAGGAACGCGGGCTGCTGCCAGATATTCCGCCGCAGACCGTCCCTCAACCGTACCCGCAAAAATCAGCGCCTTATACATTTTTATAACCTCTGGGCGTTACCATTTTGCCATTTACATTTTTGGTCTGGGAATTACCGATAAATACGGTTGTAAACATATCTACCTGCGTATCGCGCAGTTCCTTTAATGTCATAACAGTTCCGTTTTCTCCTTCGCGGCCGATATTTAAAACCGTTCCGCATACGGTATCGGGAGATTTGTACTGCATCATCAGATCGCAGGCTTTCTGAAGATAATCGTGGCGCTTTTTGCTGGAAGGATTGTAAAGTACGATGCTTAAATCTGCCTCTGCAGCATTTAAAAGACGTTTTTCAATCTTTTCCCAGGGTGTCAGCAGATCACTTAAACTGATCACGCAGAAATCATGGATCAGGGGAGCGCCCAGCACGCCTGCGCCGCCGATTGCTGCGGTTACACCGCATACGACTTCGATCTCCACTTCCGGATAACGGGTTCCGATTTCATACATCAGTCCGCTCATACCGTATACGCCTGCGTCTCCGCTGCAGATCATGGCAACATTTTTGCCTTTCATAGCCTCATCAAAAGCCAGTACACAGCGGTCTACTTCCTTTTTCATCGGTGTGGTCAGAAATTCCTTTCCGGGAAAATATTCTTCCACCAGTTTTACATATACGGTATATCCGATAATAGTATCGCAGCTTTTTAATACATTTGCTGCTTTGATCGTCATCTGTTCATATTCTCCGGGGCCAATACCCACAACATATATTTTACTCAAATCTAATACTCCAATCTTCCATGGCAATGGCTGCGGTCACACCGTCGCCTGCCAGTTTTTTCTGAATCATCCGGTAAGTACCGGTATTATTTTGTCTTCTGATACAGGATAAAGCCGCCGAGCGCTCACAGACATTATCCACACCTGTAATGCTCCCTACAAAGCGGGAAGGAGTAAATTCCCCCTCCACCGCCTGAAGCTCCTGCGCACTGTAAACGTGAAACGGAAGGTTATGCACCTGACAGAATTTTAAAAGTCCTGCTTCGTTCTTTTTCAAATCAATACTTGAAGCATCCGCCACCGCCTTCCAGTCAAGACCGCAGGCCTCCATCGCCTGGCAGACCTTCCTTTCTATGATTTCAAATGGCGTATCTCTGCGGCAGCCGATCCCCAGGTGGATATTCTTCGGGATCAGCCGCAGAACAGAGGGATTTTCATCCAGATGATGAACCGTCACCCGAACCGCATATTTTACAGGAAGCGTTTTATCTGTCACCAGCACCTCAGGCACTTTGTTTTCCGCAGGCAGCTCGCTGAAAAAGCCAACTGCTTCCCGGTCGATCAGGGCCGCAGCGATTTTTTTTGCCAGCTGCATATCCTCGATCTGAAGCTGATTTTTCGCCGCAAATGCATCTACGGCAAAGGTGTGATTGACATCTGTTCCTGTAGTGATCACCGCAGCAGCACCTAACACCTGCGCTACCTGCCTTGTCATTTCATTTGCTCCGCCGATATGACCGGACAGCAGAGAAATCACGAAATTTCCCTGTTCATCGATCACCAGCACCGCCGGATCTGTTTTCTTATCCCGCACCCAGGGAGCAATCCCGCGGACTGCAATTCCCGCAGCTCCGATAAAAATGAGCACATCCGAGCTTTGAAACTTCTCCCTGCACCAGTCCTTAAAGCTTCCCTTCAGCGGACTGACGCCGGTCGTTTCAGCATATCTGGCAAGCGCCTGGCTGTCACAATCTGCTCCCTGTTCCAAAAACCAGTCCAAAAGCCGCCTGTTGATATGGCTTCCATTTGCAGTAAAGCTGATACAGGAAACTCTGATCCGGGGCTTCCTTGCAGAAAAAGCCCTTTCAGAAGAATCATTTTCGGAAAAAGTTTTTACAGAGAGTTCCTTCCCGGAAAAAGCTTTTGCAGAAATGTCCTCCATTATTTACTTGCCTGTCTAAATTCGGTTGTAAATGCCGGGTTATACAGCTCGGAACGGTTATAATGGCTATGGGAAACCACATCTCCGATGATCATCAGTGCTGTTTTTGTGATATTATTTTCTTTTGCAGACTGCGCGAGCGTTCCTACTGTACAAACAACCGTTTTTTCGTCTTCCCAGGTCGCCTTGTAAACGATTGCAGCCGGTGTGTCCCTGGTGTAACCGCCTTCGATCAGACGCTCAGACAGCTTTTCGAGCATACCGGTACTTAAAAATACAACCATGGTTGCGTGATGTGCTGCAAAAGAAGCGATTTCTTCTTTTTCCGGTACCGGAGTTCTGCCTGCCATACGGGTAATGATCACACTCTGTGAAACATCGGGCAGCGTATATTCCAGATTCAGCGCAGATGCAGCGCCGCAGAAAGAGCTGACACCAGGGGTGGAATCGTATTCAATTCCTTTTTTATCCAGCTCATCCATCTGCTCACGGATTGCACCATACAGACAGGGATCTCCTGTGTGAAGACGAACTGTAAGCAGTCCTTTTGCCTCTGCCTTGTACATAACCTCCAGAACCTCTTCCAGTGTCATATAAGCACTGTTATAAACCTGACAGCCTTCTTTTTTATATTCCAGCAGCTGAGGGTTTACCAGAGAGCCTGCATAAATAATAACGTCTGCCTCCTGAAGCAGCTTCATTCCTCTTACTGTAATCAGATCCGGAGCTCCGGAACCAGCACCTACGAATTTAATCATTGTTCTTCTCCTTTATAATTACTAATGAATAATATCCTGCATTTTCATCGATTTCCTCGATGTTGCGGTAAATTTTCTCGCCGGGCATGCCGCAGTTTTCAATCATCATGCCTTCACAGCCGGTTTCCTTCAAAACCGATTTCACCTTCGCCATCTTCTTACCGGCCTTCATCAATACCTTTGTACCAGGAAGCTGCAGCGCTTCTTCAATCTGATAGGAAGCCGGAATCACATGAAGCGGCTCTGCCTTCTCCACCAGACCGATATTCAATTTAGCTGCAACGGCACAGAATGAAGTGATTCCGCTGATAATTTCTGCCTGAAATCCCTTTTCCAGCACCCGCTTATGTACATAAAGATAAGTGGAATATACTGTAGGGTCACCTAAAGTTAAAAATGCCACATTTCTTCCGCTTTCCAGAATCTCACAAACCCGGTCAGCGCCTTCATCATGACTCCTTTTCAGCAGTTCCTTATCCTTTGTCATCGGCATATCCACTGCCAGAAATTCCTTTTCACAAAGCTCAGGAATCGCCTGTTTTACAATTTTATAAGCAACAGTATCCTCCTTCACCTTTCCCGGCACAGCAATCACCGGACTCTCTTTTATGATACGCACTGCTTTTAATGTAAGCAGCTCAGGATCTCCAGGGCCGATGCCCACACCGTATAAAATACCCTTCATGTTAAAAGTCTCCTTTTCTGTAAATCTTTATTAATCTTATTGATCTTT
>JAUNPP010000220.1 GCA_030536685.1 Lachnospiraceae bacterium | reverse complement strand
AGTACAGATAATGGATAAGTACAGATAACAGGAGGCAGAGTATGTATAAAAATGCAGATTTAATGATAATGCGTGCAATGACGCCGGTACATGCAGGTTGCGGCAGTGATCTGGGGATTATTGATTTACAGATACAAAGAGAGAAGCATACAAATTTTCCGAAAATTGAAAGTTCTGGAATTAAAGGCTGTATCAGAGAGGCATGTGAAGAGATAGCAGCTTCTAAAGAGGATGTTTACAATATCCATAATATTTTCGGTTACGATAAAGACAGCAAAAACTGTTATTATAGTGTTTCAGGTGGAATGGTGGATATTTCGGCGGAAGTTAAACTGAGCTTTAAAAAGAAAGAACAATTTGCAGGCGCAATAGGCTTTACGGATGGAAAAATCCTTCTTTTTCCGGTGATATCGGCATGTGGTGTGTTTGCTTATGCGACATGTGAAATGGTATTGAAAAGATTTTTTGAGGAAGCTGCTTTTAGTGACTGCGGCTTTGAACAGACGAAAAGATTTCGCCCGGAAAATGATGGAGAGGTATGGTGTTCTTCTCTGTGTGAGTTAAAAATGGAAGACAGAATTATTGTTGAAGAGTATACCTATACACCTAAAACGAATGAACATATAGAGGTTCTTATAAAAAAACTGAGTCAGTTTACTGGTTTGGAAGAAGGCCTTCTGATGGAAAAACTGATAATAGTAAGCGATGATGATTTTAAAGATTTTGTTACAATGAATACGGAAGTTATCACACGTACTAAAATTGATAATATAACAGGTGCCGTGGCAGATGGAGCACTTTTTACAGAAGAGTATCTGCCTGTGGAAACGATTATGTATTCTACCGTTATGTATTCGGCTGTTTTTTCTCAGGTGTCTTTTGAAGGAGGTCAAAATCAACAGGGCGGCATATCCTGTTGTACTGCAGCAGAGGTAAAACAGGCATTCAGAAAAATGGTTTCTGAGTGTCCGATCATTCAGCTTGGAAGCGGCGCGACGATAGGAAAAGGAATTGTGAAGGTTTCGTACAGATCAGGAGAGGAGATGTAGTAGTTATGAGTTCTAATTATCTTGACAGAGCCAAATTTGCATATGCTGAAATTAATGCGTACAAGAAGAAACATGCTGCTGAAGCATCTGGAAAAGGCGGAGAATCAGAATCTTTAAAATATCAATCCAAGCTGCGGTCGTATGCGAAAAGTGTCCCTTCTTATATCAAGACGAATGGCTTACTGGCAACGATGGCATTTATTGATACAAAGAAGATAAAGAAGCGTGAAGCAAATAAAAATAAACAGAGCGAAAACAATTACGATGGTGAAGCATATCAATGCCTCTATGATCTGATCGCAGGCTGGTCTGTTCAAACCGTACTGGCTCGTTATAAAAATCCAAAGGCCGGAACAGGCGCATCTGCCGGGTATTTTAAAAGCGATTTCAGTAATATGACGGAAGTGCTGGCGAATTTATCGGTTTCTGAATATAAAAACACGGAACGGGAAATTTTGAATCTATTCTGTTGGGTAAGACGTTTTGCAGAGGGCGAGCTGGAAGGCGGCTCGGAAGAGGAATAGTCTATGAATTATGATAAAATATTACTGCCAGAGTATTTAAAAACGGCGCTGGGTAATACTCACTATAATAATGGATATATGATGTTTCATCGTATGCTGTATGGATGTCCTGCGGAACATGATGAGGATTCGAAAGAAATATCGAAATATGACGAGGGTTCGAAAGAAATATCGAAACATCCGGATTATCTGAAAAATTTTCCATTTCATGCAGAAATCAATGACGTCATGAAAACATCCTATAAAAAGGATTCTCTGGTTAAAAAACATGTAGATGAGCGGAATAGATTGCTGTCTCAGGCTTTTGGAGAGCGTTACATCAGTATAAAAGCTAAGGTTGAAGGCGCAATTGTGGTAGGAATGGGACAGCAATCGGTTTCAGAAAATTCAATGCTGATTCATCCAATATATGGAATACCCTACATACCGGGTCAAAGCATAAAAGGAATGCTCAGAAGCTTTTATATTAATGAATTTTATGATGAGAGTGAGGAAAATGCAGAAAAGGATGAAGCATTTGCTTTTATTTTCGGACGCAGTGAAAGGACAGAAAAAAACGGCAGCACATTAAAAGGAAAAAAAGGAAATGTATGCTTTTATGATGCTTTTCCCGAAAATAATTCATTTGAGTTATCCTGCGATATTATAACCCCCCACAACTCATTTTATTACCAGCAGGGAAAGGCGATAAGCGATACAGAAAACCCGATTCCCGTGAAATTTAATGTCCTGAGAAACGCAGTTTTTCTGATTTCCTATTCCCTGCCCAGAAATTTACCTGAGGACAAAAATCTTATTGATGCTGTAAATGGTATCATATCTCAGATAGAAGCCGCTCTGACATATTACGGATTAGGAGCAAAAACCTCTGTCGGATATGGAAAATTCAAGCCCTTAAGCTACACCCGAGGTGAACATAAAGTCTCCTTCAAAAGCATTCCTAAGCCTTCGAAACCGATTCTGAAGGTGGAGAAAGATCAGTGGTATACGGTTATTGTCACCGGTGTAAATGAGGATAAACGCTATCTGGAAGTAACAGTAGAGGGAACTTCTCTGGCCGGAAGAATACCGGCTAATATCCTTAAGCATCCCAAAAAACAGAGTATGAGCAATCATTCATTGTATAAAAACAAGGGAACCCCGGTAAGAGTACGGTGTTATGATTATTATCATGGAGATGAGAATATTCCGCTGTTTTCTAATAAATGATGTATATGCTGCGGCTGTTTTTGGAGGCTTTTACTGTTTCGTGAAAGGATGAATCGCAGCGAAAAATGTGTGAAGGCTCCATTACAGTAATATCCTGTTCGGGGACGCGTTCTCGCTCGGATCGAACGCAGCGGAACTAAACTTTCGAACTGTCTTTCAGACAGCCCGATCGTTAAGTACCGGCGTTCTCTATGGTCC
>JAUNPP010000219.1 GCA_030536685.1 Lachnospiraceae bacterium | reverse complement strand
CAGGTTTTATGCGGTCTGCGAGGGATTTTTTCATTATTCAACTGTCAAACTCCCGCCTGTCCGTGGCGGCTTCAAATTCTTCAATCGATGTCAACTTAAATTCACTCATTTTTTTCCTCCTCCATAAGTATGATTTAAATATTCAAGAATGCCTTCCCACGCGTCCTCACACAAAGAACACCGCTGTTTGACAATATTATAACAATTTCTTTTCCAAATACATATCAACAGTAACTTGCCGCCTATCAACATTTTTTTGATACTTATTAATAAGCGCAAAAAAAGGAGCTCACTCAGGGATGTACAGTGTGCTTCCTTTTTGGTATTATAGTAATAATAAGTGAATTCAAGAGATAGCATAGCACAAATGATTCTATCCGAACATCAACAAAAAACTGACACCCGTCAACAACTTTTTGGTCAGAATATTTGCTGTGCTTTCACATTTTATGGAGAAAATCATGACAATCAAAGATTTAGAGTATTTTCAAATTATTTGCCGTGAAAAAAGTATTACAAAAGCTGCACGCTTTTTATATATCACGCCTCAGGGATTGAGCCGTACTATTAAAAATCTGGAATATGAATTTGGCACACAATTTTTAAACCGTACCACTACAGGGATTACACTGACAGAGACAGGTCAATACCTATATGACCATCTTCCAGATGTCTTAGACTCGTATTACGATTTATATAAAAATATCCAGAAAATTCAGCAGCGCCAAAATCGAGTCATCGACCTGATCTCTGCTTATGGCATCCTTCGTCTGGTTACCCCTGAATGCATTGCTGATTTTCGAAAAAAATATCCGGAAATCACTTTGCAGTATCGTGAATATCCAGACAAACAGGTAGAACGGCTTTTCTCTTCCAAAGAGGGAAATGTGGCCTTTACAATCGGCCCTTCCAATTTTCAAGGTTTCTCTTCTACTTTACTGGAGTCCTTTGATATGAAACTTCTCGTAAATCGAAAGCATCCACTGAGTCAGAAAAGCTGTGTAACGATTGAAGATTTAAACGACGAACCGCTTTATCTGGAAAGCAGTGAATTTTATCTTCATCATTTCATTTATCAAAAATGTCAGGCTGCTGGTTTTCTTCCCAATATTGCTTTTGAAACCAGCGGATTTAGCCTGTGCCACAAAATGGTCAAAAAAAATCTTGGCATTTCCGTAGTCGTCGATTTTGTTTTTGACGATATGGGCGATGACAGTATGGTTCTTTTACCTTTTTGTGATGGAGATTACAAATGGTCAACTTATATGCTCACAAGATGTGACGATGAGATCAGTCCTGATATTCAATTATTTCAAAATCATATCCTTACATGGATGAACGGCATCAAAACAGGAAAAATTTTAAGATAATACAAGAAAGGAATCACACTATGGAAACTTCTCAAGTTATCATTCGTCCCGCCAGACCAGAAGAGGGCGAAGCTCTAGCAGTCATTGAAGCAACCTGTTTTCCACCTGCGGAAGCAGCTTCCCGCGAGGCAGTTCTCGAACGCCTTGCCACTTTTCCAGAAAACTTTCTCGTTGCCGAGATAGACAGCAAACCGGTGGGCTTTATCAACGGTGCAAACACCAATACACAGTATCTTCCGGACGCTATGTATCACGACATCACGCTGCACAAGCCGGACGGCGATTATCAGACGGTCTTTGGTCTGAATGTTCTGCCGGATTACCAAAGACACGGCATTGCCGCAAAGCTTGTACAGGGTTACATTGATCTCGCAAAAGCACATCACCGCAAGGGAATCATCCTGACCTGCAAAGATCACATGATTCATTACTATGAACGTTTTGGTTTCGTCAATCATGGCATTGCAGACTCCACACACGGAGGAAAAACATGGAATGATATGCGTTTGATTTTCTAAAGCACGCCATCAGTCACACCGGAGGCGATTTCTTCTACATAAGACAGCGGAAGCTGTGTCTTTGCCGCTGTCTCCTCCGGTGTCATGCCTGCCTTCAGAAATCGTCTCGCCACATATTCCAGTGATTCTCCAATCTCAATGATATGATAATCGGGGTCATAGATGCGAATCACCCGCTGTCCCCAGTCATGTTCCTTATTTTCATTCACATACTCAATCTCAAATGAACTGTTGTTCAATTTCTCCAGAAAACCATCGATATCATTTTCCTCAAAATACAGCTCAGCATCGTTGCCGCCTTCCTGCACCTCTCGCTCAATAAACGTTTCCCAGAGCTTTTTCTCCTGCAGAACAAGTCCTTCCGTCAGCATCACATTTTCCCCAAAATCCCGGATGACCGTCAGGCCGAATAATTCCCGGTAAAAAGTTTTTGACCGTTCAATGTCACGGACTACAAATAAGATATTTTTTAATTTCATAAATAAAACCTTTCGTTTAATACAGGCGGAAACCCACTGCCTTCAGGCGGTGGAAGGAGCCTTGTAAATTCTTGTAAAAAATAACATTTTTTGTTACAATATATACACAGAGAAAACCGTTGGGAGCAACTGCTCTGAAGGCACTCTTATGTACTTTGAAAAGTTAAGATATGAGGTTTTTGCATCAAACCGTATGCAATGTAAAATCTTAAGCGTAATATCGAATTTTACTGTATGGCAAGGGAAATCAAGTACCTGATACAGTTATAGCAGAGTATACTTTGTTATAAAGGGTGTTGTCAGCCACCCTGTGATGTAACGCCACTTTAGATAGCAATATCTATCGGGGTTAAAGGTCGGAGGAGCAATCCGTTACTACGACTGGGCAGTTACAAGCCCATGACCTTTAGGTCGTGGGTAGTTGACAAGTACCTCCTTCTCTTTACTATCCTGATTGTAGCATAACAATAATAAAGAAAAAAGTGTACTATTTCTTTCACAATTTCCTGTTTGTCGGGTGGTCGTATGTGCACCACTTTCCTGGTCAACGGAACACTTTCAAACGGCATAGTTTTAAGTCAATTTCTTCCGGAGTTTTTCCACATGACCGCCACTCGCCCGGGAGGGATACCACCGC
>JAUNPP010000056.1:1181-19705 GCA_030536685.1 Lachnospiraceae bacterium | reverse complement strand
TCATAAAAAGGAGTTTGAAATACTATGGGAAGAAAGAAAAACGAAGTCCGGGTTGACCGGAATGGTGTGAAAAAATCCATGCGCTTTATGGATTACATAGGTGATGGCTGTGGTCAGGGTGGTTTGAACCTGATTATGTCTCTGTCCGGTCAGGTATCCTATTTCTACACAGAAAAGGTAGGAGTCGCAGCTGCTACCGTATCACTTGTACTGATTATTGCAAAAATTATTGATGCGTTTACGGACCTGCCGATGGGACGTATCATTGATAAAAGCAGGAATCCAAAAGGAAAATGCCGCCCCTGGTTTTTAAGAATGGCCCTGCCGTTTCTGATTTCTATTGTTTTGCTGTTTACTGTACCAAAGGGAGTTCACGCAACCGTTCAGCTTATCTATCTGCTGCTTACTAATATCCTCCTTACTGCGCTTGTGTATACAGCAATCAGCGTTCCTTACAGCGTACTTCCCGTACTGCGTACCAAGAGCAGTGAAGAACGAAGCATGATCCAGGTTTCCAGAAGTATTTTCTCTTACCTGTTCGGCGCTGTAATCTCTTTAAGTGTTATTCCTGTAACAAACATGCTCGGCGGCACACAGCTGGCATGGATCAAGTATGGCGCTGTTGTAGGTATCGCCGGTGCGCTTATGCTTTTACTCTGCTATAAAACCTCAAAAGAAACTCCCGCAGAAGAAGCTGAAACTGAAATGGCAGCAGAAACAGCTCAGCTGGAGGAAGATGTACCTTTCGTAAAAGGAATCGGTATGCTGGTTAAAAATAAATACTGGATATTTGCTATGATCACCTCCCTCGTTTATCAGGTTGGATTTGGTATTTCTGGTGCATCTGGTACTTATTACGCAAAATATATCTACGGAAATGATAACCTGGTAGCAATTGGCGGCGCAATCGGTATGGTTGGTATGCTCCTTGGCTTTGTAATGGCAGGTCCGATCATTAAAAAATTCGGTCTTGTAGGTTCTATCCGTGTACTGACTGTATTTGATGTAACAAAAATGGTCGTAATGGCATTATTCCCGCGTGCATTCTGGGTAAATTCCATCTTAGCTTCCGTAGGTTCCATCTTCTCCATCTCCGGAATAGCTGCATGCAACGTAATGGTTAACAACTGTGTAGAATACAATGAATATCTGTACGGCGTGAAGCTGGCAGGCATGACCAATTCCGTTGTTGGTTTCAGCGGAAAGGTCGGAAGCGGCATCGGAGCAGCATTGGTAACCTTCTGTCTGTCCGTATCCGGCTATATCGCAGGAGCGGCAATTCAGCCGGAATCCGTAACTTACGGAATCTATGTATTTGCAATCTACATCCCTCTTGCAATTGTGATCATCAAGTTCATTTTCTCTGAGCTTTACAGACCTTATGAAAAAATCTATTCCGATATTGTAACCGGAAAGCTGAAAAAGGCAAATAAGTAAAGCAAATAGGTAAATAATCATTCATGACTGGTCTGATTCCTATATTGCATAGGAGTCAGGCCAAACTGCTTTTTAAAAGCATTCTGAAAATGACTCTGACTGGAAAAGCACAGATAGATACTGATATCACTTAAACTTCTGTGGGAATATGTAAGCAGATATTTGCTGGTTTCCAGCTTGCATCGTATGATAAATGCGCGCAGATCAAATCCGAGCTCCTGTTTAAAACGGCGAGAAAGATATGAGCGGTTATAGCCCAGCGCAGCGGCAATACTTTCTACACTGATCGGTTCATTTAAATGATCGTGTACGTAGTTAATGACCTGATTCATATCTTTTGCGGTATTTTTGAGCGGAAGACCATTATCATGGGTTTTTTGTGCAAAATCAATCAGCGCGTGGTAGGTCAGCCGCCCGATTGCTGAAAGATCGGAAATATTTTCCATCTGCTGAATGTAGGTGTCAGAGAGACGATAGGCATGAGAAGGAACCATCCCTCCCCGGATCGCAGCACGGGAAGCGAGGGTGATCGTAACAATAAAAGTATTTTTGGTCTGACGAAGGTTGTCTTTGGCGATGATGCCAAGATTAGGGGGGAGGGCCATGGAAAGATACTGCCTCAGCTCGTTTACAGCTCCCTGCTCAATTAAGGGGAAAAGATTCTTTTCAATTTCCAGACTGTTATTGTGTATATTCGAGTCATTGAAAATATAAGAATCTGAGTAATAGGCTTTATTAATACTTTCCTGTGTCTGGGCAGCAGTTGACATCGCCGGAACATGGTGGAAATTTTCCGTTATGCCGGTGAGCGCGTAATGGATAAAGTTCAGGGTATGAAAGAAGGTTTCTGCATTCATCATGGGAATATTGCAGAAAAACTTGTTAAATTCTGAAGTTTCATTCGGATTTACCCGAAATTCTTTATGCATCTGGTGTAAAAGCGCATCTGAATAAGGCAGGTAATTAACCGGCCCCAGAACGATGGACTCTTCACTTTCAGAAATCAAAATACAGCCATAATAGGAATAAAAATTTGTAATACAATAGCACAGAGAACCGGAATCGCTCCATAACTGATTCAGATAGTTTTCTGTAGGAAGTGTATAGCGGTTCTGTTCGGGGAAAGAATACAGCAGCTGTTTATGGTCATAAAGATAAACGGGAATCTGCAGCGATTTGTATAAATAATCGCAAAAAGTAATCGTATTCACAGGCGCCTCCATAAATGTAACATATTTATTATCTATAGTAACAAATATACAAAAAAACTGCAAGAGAGCTTCTGCAGATCACGTAAAATGAGGTGACTGATTCCGTCCAATAAATTTACAGACATGGTAACAAAAATGCAGTATTCAGTAACAAAAACGCAATCTTTAATCTCCTGATTTTATTATAATTTTATTAAAACCAGGAAATAAACAAAAAATCAACAAATGAAAATCAACAAATTAACAACTTGGAGGATATCGTATGAACACAGTAAATAATGAAAAAATCAAAGAACTGATCGAGCAGATGACATTGGAAGAAAAAGCAGGCTTATGTTCCGGAAGTGATTTCTGGCATACAAAAGCGGTAGAACGTCTTGGGATTCCTGCAATCATGATGTCCGACGGACCTCACGGACTGCGTACCCAGAAAGGCGAAGCAGACCATCTGGGATTACAGGACAGTATTAAAGCGGTTTGTTTTCCGGCAGCCTGCGCTACCGCTTCCAGCTTCGATGTAGAGCTTGCTGAAAAACTGGGAGAAACACTGGGAAATGAGTGTAATGCAGAGGGCGTGGATATTCTTTTAGGACCGGCAGTAAATATGAAAAGAAGCCCTCTGTGCGGCAGAAACTTTGAATATTACTCCGAGGATCCTTATCTCGCAGGTAAGCTGGCCGCTTCCTATATCAATGGTGTGCAGTCTAAAGGAGTAGGAACCAGTATCAAGCATTTTGCAGCAAATAATCAGGAATATCGCAGAATGTCCAATTCTTCCAATCTTTCTGAACGTGCGTTCCGTGAAATTTATCTTCCGGCATTTGAAGAGGCGGTTAAAAAATCACAGCCCAAAACGGTGATGTGCAGCTATAACAAGATCAACGGGGTGTTTGCATCTGAAAATAAGGAACTGCTGACCGATATTCTTAGAAAAGACTGGGGTTTTGAGGGATGCGTTGTTACTGACTGGGGTGCGATCAATGACAGAGTTCCCGGATTAGAAGCCGGAACAGATATCGAAATGCCCGGTTCCGGCGGAATCAATGACGCTGAAATCGTAGAAGCAGTGACAAATGGAACATTAAGTGAAGCCGTCCTTGACCAGACTGTAGAACGTATCCTCCATCTTATTTTTGATAAGGATCAGCAGGAAGGAAGTGTCGATTGGGAAGAAGAACATAAAAAGGCTGTTCTTTATGAAGAAGAAAGCGCCGTTCTTCTGGAAAATGACGGTGTACTCCCGATCAGGTCCGAACGCAGCGTTGCATACATCGGAGAATTTGCTGTCAATCCCCGTTACCAGGGCGGCGGCAGCAGCCACATTAATTCATGGAATGTAACCAGCGCTCTGGAAACAGCAGAAAAGAAAGGCCGCAAGGTTGTTTATGAGATGGGATTTCCTGCAGACAGGGATGAATATCAGGAGGAAATGGCCAAAAAAGCGGCAGCCTGTGCAAAATCAGCCGAGGTAGCTGTTATTTTTGCAGGACTTCCGGATGTTTTTGAATCTGAAGGCTATGACAGAGATCATATGCAGCTTCCTCAGTGTCAGAACCGTTTAATTGAGGAAATTTGTGCCGTACAGAAGAATGTAGTAGTGGTTCTGCATAATGGAAGCCCTGTTGAGTGTCCCTGGGCCAAGAAAGTATCTGCCGTTTTAGAAATGTATCTGGGCGGTGAAGGCGTTGGTGAGGCAGCAGACGCGCTGTTATGGGGAGAGGTTAATCCCTGCGGACGTCTGGCAGAAACATTCCCTCTTCGCCTTGAAGATACCCCTTCTTATCTGAATTTTGCAAATGATAAATATGATGCAAACTACGCAGAGGATATCTTTATCGGTTACCGCTATTATGATACGAAAAAAATGCCGGTACAGTGGGCATTCGGACACGGACTTTCCTATACTTCATTTATCTACAGCAATCTTCAGACAGATAAAGAAACCGCAGGAGAGAATGAAATTGTAAAAGTAACCGTAGATGTCACCAACAGCGGAAACAGAGAAGGAAAAGAAGTTGTACAGCTTTATATTAAGGATGAAACAAAAGCAGCAGTTCGACCGGAAAAAGAACTGAAAGGCTTCTGTAAGCTGGAACTGGCTCCCGGAGAAACAAAACAGGCCGTATTTGAATTAGATGCCAGAAGCTTCAGCTGGTATAGTGAAAAAGGAAAAGACTGGTATGCGGCATCCGGCATTTATCGGATCTGCATCGGCCGCTCTTCCAGAGAAATTGCATGTGAAAAAACAATTTCTTTTGTAAGTGAAAGAAATTTACCTTTTACTGTAGATATGTGTACCTGCCTGGGCGATGTACTGCGGCATCCGGTAACCGCAAGAGTATTTCAGGAAATGATGAGTCAGGGCAGCAGCGATCGCTCCGATACCTCTCTGATGGACAGTAATGACCCGATGATGCAGAGTATGATCGATTCGATGCCTCTTAGAAACTTCAAATCGTTTGTACATATGCCGGATGCCGCCGTAAGAGGAATTATCGAAAAAATGAATCAGGCACTTGAAGCTGAAAAATCATGAGTTTACTGTGGACCACATGCTTAATAGAATTGACAACTGCAAAAAAAATGTAGTAAAATTATAACACTTATATCACAGATGAAAGTTAATTCCAATTCCCGATGGAAATTAACTTTCATCTGTAAAAAAACCAAAAAACAGCAAAGGAACTATGAAAGCATGGAACTACAGAACATTTTATTTGATGATTACACCATTACATTAGAACAGGTAATGGAACAGTTTGACGATGCCGGTAAAGAAATGTACGAAGATATTGTAGACGAGTTATTAGAAGATGCTGCTGACTGTATCAAACCATCTGCTTTTTACAAGCAGATACCGGTTCGGATCTTATCAAAAGAGGCTGTTCAATTGGAAGATACGCAATTTGACAGTGAATATCTGGCAGCAAGACTTGACTCGGTAGATACCGCATACGCATTTGAAGCTACAATAGGAGAGGAGCTATGGAACGCACGAAAGACTGCTTCTGATCCTCTTGAAGAACTTTTATTTGATGCCATTATGAAAACCTGTCTTGATTTCGTCTTTGAAAAGACCGCCGCCAGCATCGCAGCACAGCTTCCGGATAAAATGGGACTTTACATGGACAATCCCGGAAGTCTGGCGGGATGGGATTTAGCTGACCAGCATAAATTTCTGAACCTGCTGGAGAACAACGCACCGAATCAGGAACATCTGACAGTATCCAACGACAGCAATCTGTTTGAAACCGCATACAGTTTGTCCGGTATTATTTATGCAAAAGGGAATGAGACCGCAAACTGTACTTTATGTCCAAAAGAAGAATGTTCTCATCGAAAGAATGAATTTGATGGAAAAGCATTGGTTACAAGGCTTCATGAAAGCTCTGAAGGAAAATGATAGAGGTAATAGAGCTAAATAAATTCACTTTGCTGAAAGGTAGAAGAAATACATGAAGGACAAAAGTACAATAGGATGGTATGAATATTTGGCTATGTTGATCGCAATAGGTATTATTGTGATGATCCAGTATAAGATTCTGTTTTTCCGACCGCTTCCGGGCAGAAGCTATACCGAATCAATGGACTTTCTTCGAGTGATGTTTTTTGCTTCAATTATACTTAATACGTTACTTTTTCGATATCGAAAAACAAATTGGACAATTGCAATCAGCCTGCTTTTGCCTTTGGGAGTATTCACATCGATCACTTATCAAAAAACAGTTGGACCGTTAATCCGAATATCAATAATCGTGGCAGTGTCACTTTCTGTAATCTATACGATTTATTTGATGAGTAAAAAGATAAAAAACAGAAAAAATGTCCGTAAAATCCTACTCAATCGTTTTTATCAATGCTTCTGGTTCGTACAGTCAGCATTTACTGTAGCCGCGATTGTAATTTTGACTTCTATCTATGGTTCCTTTATATTTAATATACATATTATGAATTCACAGGTAACAGCTACAATTGGAGAAAAAACGCAAAAACAGACAATCAGTAATAATATGGATACCATCCTTCTTTTACAAAGTGATGAATGGGAACAGCTTACAACTCAGGATAAGCTGGATGTGCTCCAGTGTGTGGCAAATATCGAAGCGCAGTATCTGGGTCTGCCCACAGAATTAAATGTTGAAGCTTGCAGTTTAAAAAAAGATCAGACCGGAACCTATACCGATCTCACGCATGTCATTAGTGTTGATATTGCTCATCTCGAGAACAGCGGTGTAGGAGAAGTTTTAAACACTGTTTTGCACGAAGCTTATCACAGCTATCAGCATCGACTGGTGGACGTGTACAATAACGCAGATAAATCAACTCGTAATCTCCGCATATTCAGCTCTGCTGCAACTTATGAAAAAGAATTTAAAAATTATAGCAATGGAAGAAAAGACATAGATGCATACTTTAACCAGGCTTGTGAAGAAGATTGCAGAAAGTACGCAGAATTGGGAGTTAGGGATTATTATGAAAAAATAGAAAAATATCTTAATATTGAAAAAGATCGGTCAACCGAAATAAAAAACGATTTGGTTAAATAGCGTTCGTTTGGAAATCCGCAATTGTTTGAGGTTTTCTAAGATTATCTGCGGCAGATATCTCCATGTGCTGCAGATTTTTTATGAAAATTTATAAAAATATACCAATATCGGAAACATGAAACTATCAATAGTTGACAAAAAAAGTTGTTTCGCAGAAAAATGAATTGACATTATACATAACGAGTGTTACTATAAACGCAGATGGAGAAAACGTTTTCCTAATTGGTTTTCTTTTGTTAGGAGGAGCTATGGCAGTAACGATTACGGATATTGCAAAAGAAGCAGGAGTTTCTATATCTACAGTGTCCAGAGTGATGAATAATACAAAACCGGTAAGTCCGGAACTCAGGGATCGGGTGTATGCGATTATTGATAAGCATCATTTTTCACCCAATATTCTTGCACAGAGTTTGATTACGAAAAAAACTAATATTGTTGGTGTGATTGTTCCGGATATATCAAATGCTGTTTTTGGTGCATTGACAAAAGGAATCAACAGTGTCTGCACAGATAAGGGATTTACCATTATGGTATGTGAATCCGGTGGTAAGACAGAAAGTGAGATCAAACTTCTCAATATTTTAGAAGAAAGACACATTGATGGCGTATTATTTGCCGGGGTTGATGTGAATACCGAACTGGTACAGGAGATGCAGAAGAAAAGCTATCCGGTTGTACTTGTGACACAGGAAGCATCAAGCAAAGAATCACACATCACAACGGTCATTCATGATAATGTACAGGCAGTTTATGATGTTGTACAGTTCCTGCATGAGAACGGACATGAAAGGATTGCCTATATCGGAGGATTGGCAAATGATTTTTCTTCCGGTAAAAAAAGACTGGATGGATATAAGAAAGCGATGCGCGATCTGGGATTAAAGATCAATGATTCCTACATCGAACAGCGGGAATTTTCACTTGACGGCGGCTATGAAGGTATGAAAAAAATATATGAAGAGAGCAGCCGTCTTCCCTCAGCAGTCGTAGCAGGAAGTGATCTGATTGCAATCGGTGCTATTAAGTTCCTAAGCAGTAAGCATGTAAGTGTTCCTGCAGACATCTCAATAGTGGGCTTCGACGATCTGGACTATGCCGTATATATAAGACCGGAATTAACAACTGTAAGGATTCCGTATTTCGAAGAAGGACAAAAGGCAGCCGAAGCACTGTTAAAAAGTATTGAAGGGCAGGAGACAGAACCTGCGATAGAATATATCCCGCATAAGATCATAAGAAGAGAAACCGTAAAATCAATCTAGTAAACATAGAGCTGAGTAATCAGCTCTAATATTTCGCAGAGCAGGAAAAGGTTTTCCTGTAAAAAAATAAAGGATTTTAAAAAGTTATATTTTTTTGTCTGGCAGGAAAACCTTTTCCTGTAAAAAAGATTATTTTCCCCGTAAGGGGGATTTAAAATAAACAAATAAAAAGGAGAAAAAAATGAAGAAAAGAGTAAAACAGACAGTAGCATGTGCAGCTATCGTGGCGATGTCAGCATCCCTTGTTGCATGCGGAAACAGTAGCTCAAAGGATGAATCTAACGGAAAAGTGACTTTAAAGTTCTCATTCGATCAGGGCGTTGGAGAGCCGACACAAAAAATTGTCGATGAATTCAACAAAAGTCAGGACAAGATTCAGGTAGAAACCGTTTTGCTTCCGCAGGATGCCAATCAGGTTCATGATGATTTTGTAAATAAGCTTGCTTCCGAAGATACAAGCGTGGACGTTATGGGATTAGACTGCATTTATGTATCAGAGTTTGCTTCTGCGGGATGGCTTATGGATCTTACCGACAAAGTGGAGACGTCAAATATGTTAGAAGGACCGGTTGCGGGTGGAACATACGACGGAAAACTTGTGGCAGCACCCTGGTTTACTAATTCCAGTGTAATGTTTTATCGTAAAGATGTTCTTGAACAGCTAAATGCAGAAGTTCCGACCACATGGGAAGGTTGGATGGAGCTTGCGGATAAAGCAGTTGGCACAAACGGAATTGAATACGGTGCGGATTTCCAGGCTGCACAATCGGAAGCTCTTGTTACAAACTGGGTAGAGTATATCTGGGGTAACGGCGGTGATGTTTTTGATGAATCCGGAAACCCGATTGTTGATTCTGAGAATAATATTGAAGCAACTCAGATTATGAAAGACCTTGTTGATAAATACGCTCCTGCAGGAATCACTACATATGCTGAGACAGAAAGTGAGCAGGTATTCAAAGAAGGAAAATGCTTATTCATTCGTGATTGGTCTGGTTTCTGGTCTTCAGGTCAGGACGAGGGTTCTAAAGTATCAGGAAAAATTGCAGCAACAAAGCTTCCCACTGGTCCAAAAGGAGAAGAATCGCATACCTGTCTTGGCGGATTGGATCTTGTCGTAAATAACGCAATCAGCGATCAGAAGAAAGATGCAGCAATTGAGTTCATTAGTTATATGACGAGCAAAGAAACTCAGAAGAAGATGACATTAATTTCTTCTCAGCCGCCGGTAATCAAAGATGTATATACAGATGAAGAAATATTAGCAGAGATTCCATTCTATGCAGATTTCTATGATATCATTATGACCGGAAAATCAAGACCGTTATCACCCAAATATGCGAAAGTATCGGATGCGATCCAGAGAAATATTCATCAGGCACTGACTGGTGAGACGGATGTAAAAACGGCATTAACGGCGCTTCAGTCCGGACTTGAAGAATTAAGCAAAGAAAAGTAAACAGACTAAGCAGGAAAAAGTAAACAGATGGGGCGGGGAAACCCGCCTCTATGAGGAAAATAAGGAGTGAATCATGAAGAAAAAGAAATTTAATTCCCTGGAAAGAACGGAAAGCAGGACTGCATGGATTATGATGGCTCCGGCACTGATCGTTCTGGCAGTTGTAGCTGTTTATCCGATTCTCAGAACTTTTTGGCTGAGTTTTCATCAGATGCAGCTTACAGATCCGGGAAGCGGTTATCCATTTATCGGATTAAAAAATTATATAGATATTTTTCGAGATTCCAGAGCATTAGAATCCATTGGTTTTACATTGAAATTTACGGTCACTACAGTAGTATTTGAATTGCTGATTGGTTTTACAGCAGCGCTTATTATGAATAAGGCGTTTAAAGGAAGAGGTATTGTACGTGCCGCAATCTTAATCCCGTGGGCAATTCCGACCTCTGTATCTGCCTTAATGTGGAAATTCATTTACAATGACCAGTATGGATTGTTCAATGATATTTTGTATAAGCTTGGTGTGATAGACAGTTACAAAGCATGGCTCAGTACTGCAGATGGTTCTTTCATGGCTCTCGTTATTACGGATATATGGAAAACAGCTCCTTATATGGCATTATTAATATTAGCAGGACTTCAGATGATTTCAGAAAGTCTGTATGAATCAGCAAAAATTGATGGAGCGAATGCTGTTCAGAGGCTTTTGTTTGTTACACTGCCAAATGTAAAGAGTACGGTTATGGTTGCACTTTTGTTCAGAACACTGGATGCTTTCCGGGTATTCGATCTGGTGTCTGTTATGACCGGTGGTGCGAATAAGACAGAGAGTGTATCGTTGTATGCATATAACAACCTGATGAAATTCCTTGATTTTGGTTACGGATCAGCTATGGCAGTTATGATTTTTGTTATAGTATTTATTATCAGTTTATTGTATATGCGGGCAATGGGAGACCAACTGTCCGAATAACAGAAAGAGGGTGAAAAAATGAATAAAAAACTGCGTAAGAACGTGAAAAACATATTGTTTTATCTTTTTGTGATTGTGTTTGTTGGTATTATTGTTCTTCCATTTATATGGCAGTTTTTAACGTCACTGAAACCAATGTCAGAGATTTCTGCAATACCGGCAAAATGGATTCCGAGTAAGATTAACGTTCAGTTCTATTTTAATGTTTTCCAGAAGCATCCGTTTGCCAAATATCTGATCAACAGTCTGGTGGTGGCTACATGTACCACATTTTTAAGTATCCTGATTGGTGCATCTGCTGCATATGCTCTTGGAAGACTGAGATTTAAAGGCAAAAAATTTATGATGATGGCGATTTTGAGTATTTCCATGTTTCCGACAATCGCCACATTAAGTCCGATTTATCTGCTGTTGAAACAGTTAAACCTGTTGAATACTTATGCAGGTCTTGTGATTCCGTATATTACGTTCGCACTTCCGCTGTCCATATGGCTGCTGACAAACTTCTTCAGTCAGCTTCCCAGAGGATTTGAAGAGGCTGCGGCAATTGATGGATGTTCAAGAATCGGAACATTTTTCAGGATTATGCTGCCGCTGATTAAACCGGCAATATTTTCTGTAGCATTGATTGTATTTATCAATGCATGGAACGAATACATCTATGCATTGACATTCATGACAGATGATATGATGCGGACAGTCCCGGTAGGAATTGCAATGTTCCCGAGTAATTACGAGATGCCCTGGGGGGATATGGCGGCCGCTTCCGTTATCGTAACGGTGCCGTTGATCGTAATGGTTCTGATTTTCCAGAAGAAGATTATTGCAGGACTTACAACCGGTGGTATTAAAGAATAAAACATAAGGAGATACGACATGAAAAGAATCAAATTAAATGAATCCTTAGACATTTCACAGGTGGTTGCAGGATGTATGCGTGCTGCAGATTCCGGAATGGAAGAAAAAGACTTTTTAAAATTTGTAGAAGAGTGTATGGAGATGGGTGTTACGACATTTGACCATGCTCCTGTATATGGTAATTACACCTGTGAAAGACTATTTGGAGACGCAGTACTGCGCAAGAGACCGGAACTGAGACATAAAATGCAGATTGTAACAAAGACTGGAATCGTTCTTCCGGGAAGAAATAATAATAAAACGATTTATTATGAATCTACGAAGAAAGAGATCCGAAAAGAGATGGATGAATCCCTGCAGAAGCTGGGTACAGACTATGTGGATCTGCTTCTGGTACATCGTCCGGATCCTCTGGCAAATCCTGAAGAAACTGCAGATGCACTGGATGGTCTGGTAGAAGAGGGAAAAGTCCGTTATATCGGTGTATCCAATTTTATGCCTTCTCAGATTACAATGCTTCAAAGCTATATGAAGAATTCAATCGTGACCAATCAGATAGAACTGTCTGTGAAAACAACTGACAATTTCTTTAACGGCGCTACGGATGATGCATTTACAAGAAGAATGCCGTTAATGGCATGGTCACCCCTGGGAGGCGGAAGCGTGTTCTCAGGTGATGATGAAAGATCTGTATGTTTGAGAAAAGTGATACAGGAAATTGCAGAAACTCACAATACAACAATGGATACGATTATGTATGCATGGCTGTTTGTTCATCCGGTGCGCATTGCGGCAATTACAGGAACC
Organism: Lachnospiraceae bacterium; assembly: GCA_030536685.1. GTDB lineage: Bacteria > Bacillota > Clostridia > Lachnospirales > Lachnospiraceae > TWA4. The sequence continues at coordinate 7,151 of JAUNPP010000056.1, read as the reverse complement.
ATGAATGCAGACAGAATCAAAAATGCGGTCAACGCACTGGAAATCCAGCTTTCTTATGATGAATGGTATCAGATACTGGAAGCTTCCAGAGGATTCCCGGTACCGTAAATTAGCTGTCATAAAAATTATCTGTCGTAAATTAGCTGTGAAAAACAGATACTAAAAAGAAAGGAAACTATGGTGTTTTATTTTTATAAACATCATACAATGCTGAATATGAAAAAAAGATTTGCAGTTATTGGCTCCGGATGGCGGGCTGAATTCTATATACGGATTGCGAAAGCTCTGCCGGAGCAGTTTGACCTGGCAGCAGTATTAATACGAAGTGAGGAAAAGGGAAGGATATTTGCCAAAAAACATGATGTAAAAGTGGTACATTCTCTGGATGAAATTGAGAAAGAAAATGTGGACTACGTTGTTCTTGCGATTAAGAGAGGAATTATCTCAGGATACCTTCCGCAGCTGTTCAAAAGAAACATACCTGTATTATGTGAAACACCTCCGGGCGAGGATCTGGAAGCTCTGAAAGATGTATGGAACAATTATAAAAAATATAATGTAAAAATCCAGGTTGCAGAACAGTATTTTGCACAGCCTTTGTATGCTGCATGGGAGCAGGTAATTCGTTCCGGAAAGCTGGGAGAAGTGGAAAATATTAATATATCTGCGCTCCACGGATATCACGGAGCAAGCATAATCCGCCGTTATCTGGAAAGTGGATATAAAAATGCTGTTATCTATGGAAAAAGATACTGGTTTGATGTTACAGAAACTTATGGAAGAGAAGGAATGGCATTTGATGGTGACGTATTCCGATGTTCCCGTGATCGTCTGACAATGGAATTTGAAGATGGAAAAACTGCATTTTTTGATTTCTCAGATCCGGCGCAGTATCATTCCTTCATAAGAACACGCCAGCTGACGATTCAGGGAGTGCGCGGAGAAATCGATGATATGACGGTTCGCTATCTTACAAAAGACAATGTCCCCGTGACAGAGAATCTTAATCGGATTGATCTTGGAGTCTATAATAATCAGGAGTGGTCACATTACGGAATTATGCTTGGAGAAGAATTTCTTTATAAAACTCCATTCCTGAATGCAAGATTGAACGATGATGAAATAGCCGTTGCAACCTGCATGAAAAAGATGGGTGAGTATCTGGAGACAGGTGAAGAGTTCTACAGCTTGAAAGATGCCTTACAGGATATGTATATTTGTCTGGCTATGGATGAGGCTTTGGAACATCCCAATCAGGAGATAAAAACACAGACACAGATATGGGCAGAAAATTAATATAATAATGTATTTGACAGGGAATCGGCTTCAATATGCCGATTCCTTTATATTACTATGTAAAAGAAATCCGGAAACGGGTATCTGCAATAGAAAGATTGTGCATCTGTCTCAAAAATGTTATTATAATAGTGGTGTCTACTCTATGCCGCCCGATATATAAAGTATCGTGGCTTTCGGAAATGGGCTGTACAAATATTTTCATTACATTTTGTGCTTGAACGAAGCGAAAGGAAGGAATATAACCATGAAAAACAAAAAAAATGTAATAATACTGATAATCGTGATATTAAGTATTATTGTATGGTCAATCCGCGATAAATGGCCTGCATCTGTACGACATAGCATGGGTTTGTATACTCTTTCGGAAGCAATGCAAACAGAATCTTATAGATTGATCAGTGACACACTTGAAGAATCCTTAAATTCAGATTATATATTGCAGAGCGAGTGTAAACCTTCTTTTCATGACCTGGAAATTGCCCTGGAGAAGGAATGGAAGGATATCGTAAGTTTGTTGATACAATATGGGGTTGATACAAATGAAATAGGGGGAGATGGGTACACTTTGTTAGATAAAGCAATCAATTCTAACAGTCTTCACATGTGCGGCTTATTAGTAAATGGAGTAACTGACGACCTGGGATTAAATGATAATAACGGAAGTAATAGTCAGGCTCTGAAGCAGATTCATGCAGATATTAATAAGAAAAATAAATATGGAAATACTGCATTGGATGAATTATGTAAAAACCAGAATTCTGAAATGTTAAAAGGAGAATGGAAGAAACGAGTACAATTTTTGATCGACAGAGGTGCTGACGTCACAGAACAGACAATTCAAATTTTAAAAGGAAGCAATTATAGCGACATGGCAGATTGGCTGCTTAAAATATCGCAGCAAAATGATAAAGCAGAACAGCGAACATTTACCCAGGAGAATAAAAAACATATTCAGCGTTTAGAAAGGCATGGGCTGGCTGATCCTGAAAAATGGTATCAGTTAATAAGCGCGTCGCAGAGGTATGGCGACGTAGAAACGGTTCAATTACTATTAGAAGATTTTCAGGTACAGGAGAAATTAGACGAAGAACAGAAAGAACAACTTATGATAAAAGCGGCTGAGGAAAATACAGAAGTTTTGAAATTATATTTAAAGAAAGATTTTCCGATAACATCTTCTGTATTAGCAGCAGCAATTCGGAATAAAAACTTTGATAATAGACGTGTGACAATGCTGATTAACAAAAATAATCAAGATACGATTGTGCCTGAGTGGAAAGATGATCAAGATTATAGCTTGTTTATGATTGCTGTTCATGAGGGACGTGAGGAAACTGTTGCGGATATGTACTATAATAAAGTTAATATAGAATATAAAAATGCACAAGGGCTTACGGCCTTAAAAATAGCTCAGCAGTATAATTTTGAATCGATTGAAGAGTTATTGAAAAGCGGTATGAATGCTAGTTAATCTATAAAAAATACAGATGATAATGTTTATTTTCTATCTGCCTATCTGTGTAACTGTAAAGCACAGATAGGCAGTTTGGTTACAAATTTAATGACACAAATGCAAAATAATAATGCAGGATAACATGATAACACAGCATGGAAGGTGAAAGCTTGCAAATAAAGGTGTTCTGAGAAGGGGATATTCAACTATTCGCGAAACACAGCTTTAACGAATAGTTGTATGCGTCTTTCTCAAAAACCCTTTATTTACAAGCTTTCTGAAAATATTTATTTCCTATATTTTCCAAAAAACTACCCTTTGTCCACATACTGACCACGCGAATATTTTTTGTGGGCAGACTATACATACAGTTATATGATTATATTCATATATTCTGCATATTATTCACCACGCGTTGAATGGAATCCGCCATCTTTTCATCTTCCCCTTCCATGCTGTGTAAATACTGTAATGTGATCCCTACTGTATTGTGTCCCAGCCTTGCTGAGATGTTTGCAATATTTGCTCCTTCCTCAAGAAGTATGGTCGCATGAGTATGTCGTCCGATATGTGATGACATATGGAATCCAGTCTTCTTTGAAGTTGTTTTCATGAATGAATCTACACACCTTGACTGGATATGTCCTCCATCACGCCTTCTGCATACCAACAAAAGTTCCTGTTCCGGCTTTGTTTTTGCATCAACCACACGTTCGATTCGCCTCTGGCTCATATAATATTCCTGCAGTCTCGGAATCCGAAAATCTTCTTCAAGTTGACTTTTATCATATTCTTGCCGTTTCTTCACCTGCAGCAATTCCTTTTTTACCGTTTCACTGATATGGATTGTTCGGATGGATTTTCGAGATTTTGGCTTTTTGATAATCTGGAAGGATTCATGATCAAAATTCACATTTGACATCTGCTTTTCAATCCGAATGGTATCTTTCTCAAAATCAATACAGTCCCAGGTTAACCCCAGGATTTCACCAATCCGCATCCCACAGAAAATCCCCAGTATTACAACAATCCGGTAAATGGAATCTTCCGGAACGGTTTCAAAGATTACTTTTATCTGCTCCCGTGTATAGGGAACGCGTTCTTTCGCTTCTTTTCCATGTAAAGCGGGATCTGCAAGGCTTACCGGATTTTCCGTGATCACCCGCAAAGGCTTAACGGCATAAAGAAAAGCTTCGTTTAAAACGTCCCTTGCTGCACATACCCTTGTCCGGCTCATTCCTTTATTAGACATTTCCTGCATCAGCCGTTCGATATCCAGATACGTAATCTGCTTTACAGCCTTTTTTCCTAATGCAGGACAAAAATATTTGTCAAAAAACACTTTATACATGCCATATGTTGTGGGTTCGTATTTATTCAGAACTCTTTCCAGATATAAACCGGACAGAGTCTGAAAGGATATGTTTTCTGGTTTTCTTTCAGGCTTTCCTCCTTTTAGATATTCTTCTCTGGCTTCTCTTCCGGCTTGTACTGCTTCTTTCTTTAATCGAAATCCACCCTTCGATACCCATCTTCGTATTCCGTCAATTGGTTCGATTTCAAACCGGTATTCGTATTTATCGGCTCTTTTTCTTACTGAAACATTTCCTATTTTATCCATTTTGTACCTCTTTTTAAGATGATATTTAAACAGATAAAAACACATTAAAACACATTACAATTTTATCATACCTATAACAGAACATCAATTAGAACCTTTTTAGGACGATTTCACCAGTTCTTACATGATACATATGATCCAGATCCGCAAGATCTTTATCTTCCGCCCATACTTCAAATGAGTTAATTTCCTCTTCTCTGAATTTGACCGTCCGTTTAGTTAGTTTAATCCCCTTCAGTAATCCTCTCCTATACAATTCTCTGACATAATTTGGGTCACATCCCCATTTCTTTGCAACATCATTTGCTACAAGAAGTCGCCTCTCTGTCTTTTCCATTTTATCATCCTTTCTACGTATTATCACGTCGCATTACTTCCTAATGTGTCCTATTATGTTTTCTGTTACATTTTTAATATGAAAGAATCTTCGAAAAAGACGAAAAAATGAGCACCATATCACTTTTTGATATGGTGCTCATTCGTTAAGCAAATAGGCTCAGCTGCACAAACTCAGCTGCTGGCTCTGTTTCAGCAGTACGTTTAACTGCCTGTTTACTCTGTTCAATCTTCTTTACGGTATTTGCGAAGAAGTAATTGATAGATTCTTCTACGGTCGGGTAAATAACCCCTCCCAAACCATCTGCACTCCCCAATATACAATAGAGAAACGCGGCTTCGTTTGAAGTTAGTGGTTCTTGTGTTGTTTTCATTTTCATCATCTGTATATCCTCCTATTATTGTAAATCACTTACAATATGGAAAAAATCTGGAAAAAAGATACAGTGAAAAGAGTGCTTTTTTCAGGGTGCTGCAAAGCAGCAGAATATTTCAGTACAAAGAAAAAGCCCCGGATCTCTCCAGGGCTTCCTAAAAGGAAAATAATGTGAAAAATAAAAAGCTGCATGGTCTATAAAGCTCCCACGCTTTACATACATAATATGATAGATTTTTTAAAAATAAGAACTCTTTTCTTTAAAAAAATCACATAAAAAGATTCAGGAGTTTTGCTACACCGAAATTCCGGATTTACTGTACATAAGAAGATAAACAGAATCGTTTTGGCCGTTCATCTGAAAAGATGGATGATATCAATCAGATCAGCTTCATGGAAGTTGATGGCAAGATCGTATTCTTTAACGAAGCCGAAGCGGTTTGTGATCTCGATGTCCCTGAGCCGGATGACCTTGGATCAAAACCATCCAGGTCTAATTTTCATCAATCTGCAATAAAAACTGGAAGAAACTCTAGATTCTGTTTGTTAATTTTTTTTATTGCATTGTATAAATCTTTATTAATCAAAAGAGATCGTTCTCCTTGAAATGTATCTTCTGTATAATTTACAGCCTCTAATTTTGCTGCCTCTTTTCTGGAAATCATTTTAGAAACATAATGATATTGATTTTTAATGAGGCTATAATTTTTTTTCCTACACTTTGGACATACCTTTCCCATTCCATAGTTTCCATCTACAAAAGAACCAGAAACTATCAGATGCTCACTATCTAATTCATATCCGACTATTTGTTTTCTTTTAGTATAAACCGGAAAAAAGAACTCTTCTGAAAATCCTTCTATGCATAACTTTTGATGCAAAGAA
>JAUNPP010000056.1:0-1171 GCA_030536685.1 Lachnospiraceae bacterium | reverse complement strand
CCATATGTATTAGAATATTTTTTAATATATCCTTTGTTCTGTATGAATCTATATTTTTGACGTTTGTTTCGTCTGCAATCACACCAATCACACTCCTCATATTCCATATAAGTATCCTCATATTCTTCACAATACGGTTTATGAAATACTGGCATAAATGCTACTGCATCTTTTACATCCTCTTCTGAATATCTGGCCCAATAGTCCAAAATTCCCAAATCCACTTTTTTAAGATACTGTTTTGCAAAATTTATAACAGCATCAAATAATGGATTCTGGTCATCTACATGATATACCTCTTGAAAAATAAATTGTTTTCCCGTACTGTATTCATTCAAAGCTAATTTCAATTCGGCAAATTTTTTCTTAACTTCGCCCTCTATTACGTTGTCTTCTAACATCAAATAAAATTCTACAATTATATTCATAATTTTCTTTTTTTACATATTTAGCAGATTTTATAGAATATGAACCTGGAACAAAAGGAATACATGTAGCAGCAATATCCCATAGTAAATATCCATTAGGATCGATATAATTCACAGGATCATTCGTACACTATACATACTTAATGCTTATCTGTATCGGCAACCCCACAAAAAGAACCTAAACTACATTTATCTATATCCGATAATTTTTTTAAGTTCCATTAATACTTTCGTCGGAAATTCATATTCTACCGCTTCTTTATTGAAAATCGACTTGTTATTTTCAAACTCATCAATTACATTTTGTGTAAAAAAATAAAAAGATGTTTTTACTTCAAATAACAATTCATTTCTTTTTTCACGTAAAATTTCTTTGCCATCATAAAAGAAATTCAACGTACTCAAACTTGACCAAATCTCTATTGTTAAATCATCCTCTTCTTTAATTAATATCCATATATATGCGCCACTTTCTTCATCCCATTTAATATATTCTTCTACAGATTTTTTTTTGGCTAATCGATATAATACTCGAAGAAAAATAGAAGGAGCATCATTACCAAATAAACAAGAATTTTGAATTGTAATTGTATTTTTTTCTGTAAAAAGTCTCATAATAAACCATTTTCCAATTATATCTATAATTCGAATATCCACTATTTCCATTATCAACCTCGTATTTTATTAATTGAACCAAATCACACACGCTGGTGTGTGATAGCCCTCCCTTATTTTTCCTTTTC
>JAUNPP010000055.1 GCA_030536685.1 Lachnospiraceae bacterium | reverse complement strand
CGCCATCCATCTGAGCAGCACCAGTGATCATGTTCTTAACGTAGTCAGCATGTCCGGGGCAGTCAACGTGAGCGTAATGTCTCTTGTCTGTTTCGTATTCAACGTGAGCAGTTGAGATAGTGATACCACGTTCTCTTTCTTCGGGAGCTTTATCGATATTTGCGAAATCTACAGCTGCATTACCGGATACTCTTGCTGCAAGAGTAGCTGTAATAGCTGCTGTTAAAGTTGTTTTACCGTGGTCAACGTGACCAATGGTACCAATGTTACAATGGGGTTTGCTTCTGTCAAATTTAACTTTAGCCATTTTAAAAAGTCCTCCTTGAATTATCGACCACTACGGTCTGTTCATTTTTTAGAAATCGGTATTATTATATTAAATAACAGAGGATTTTTCAAGCATTATTTAATCAAAACTCATAAATACTTACGATAATTCCTTAAATACCGATTGACTTATATGAAACTCTCTGTCTGAAACCCGTTCAGACAGAGATTATGAGCATTATAATAGCAGTTTCACTGCTTTATCTGCTGCTGTATCTTATTTGCCTTCCTTCAGAATCTTTTCCTGAACTGACTTCGGAACAGGTTCATTGGAATGGAAGAACATAGAATAAGCGCCACGACCCTGAGTCTTGGAACGCAGGTCAGTTGCGTAACCGAACATTTCTGATAACGGAACGTAACCTGTGATCATCTTGGAGCCATTTACGTCTTCAAAGCTTTCGATACGTCCACGACGTGAGTTAACATCACCGATTACATCACCCATGTATTCTTCAGGTGTTGTAATTTCAACCTTCATGATAGGCTCAAGCAGGATTGCGCCGCCTTTGTTCATAGCATCCTTGAATGCCATGGAACCAGCGATCTTGAAGGCCATTTCTGAAGAGTCGACTTCGTGGTAAGAACCGTCGTATACGTTAGCATGAACACCCAGTACAGGATATCCGCCAAGAATACCGGTCTTTGTAGCTTCTTCGATACCAGCGCCAACTGCGGGGATGTATTCCTTGGGAATAGCACCACCAACAACGGTAGATTCGAATTCGAATGTCTTCTCACCATTGGGATCCATAGGTGTGAAGATAACTTTACAGTGACCATACTGACCACGACCACCGGACTGTTTAGCGTACTTGCTGTCAACAGTAACTTCTTTGGTGAAAGTTTCTTTGTAAGCAACCTGAGGAGCGCCTACGTTAGCTTCTACCTTGAATTCACGGAGCAGACGGTCAACGATGATTTCCAGATGCAGCTCGCCCATACCGGAAATAATAGTCTGGCCTGTTTCTGTGTTAGTAGAAACAGTGAAGGTAGGATCTTCTTCAGCAAGCTTAACCAGAGCATCACCCATCTTATCCTGACCAGCTTTGGTCTTGGGTTCGATAGCAACTGAAATAACGGGTTCAGGGAACTCCATGGATTCCAGAATTACGGGATGCTGATCATCACAGATTGTATCACCTGTTGTGGTAACTTTAAGACCTACAGCAGCTGCAATATCACCTGAGTAAACTTTTGCAAGTTCTTCTCTCTTGTTTGCATGCATCTGCAGGATACGGCCTACACGTTCCTTTTTGCCCTTGGTAGCATTCAGTACATAAGAACCGGAGTTCAGTGTACCTGAGTATACTCTGATGAATGCCAGCTTACCAACGAAAGGATCGGCCATGATCTTGAATGCCAGTGCGGAGAAAGGTTCTTCATCAGAAGAATGTCTTTCTACTTCATTGCCATCAAGGTCGACACCCTTGATAGAAGGGATATCTGTAGGTGCGGGAAGGTATTCGATAACGGCATCGAGTAACTTCTGTACACCTCTGTTTCTATATGCGGAACCACAAGCAACAGGTACGATTGTACATGCGATTGTAGCTTTTCTTAAAGCAGCCTTCAGTTCTTCTGTAGAAGGAACTTCATCTTCCAGATACATCATCATCAGTTCGTCATCTGTTTCACAGATTTTTTCGATCATGTCGACTCTGTATTCTTCTGCTTCATCTGCCATATCTTCCGGAATATCTTCAACTGTTATATCTACGCCCTTATCATCATGGTAGATATAAGCTTTCATTTCAAATAAGTCGATAATACCCTGGAAGTCATCTTCCTTACCGATAGGAAGCTGAATCGGCACTGCATTTTTGCCTAATCTGGATTTGATCATGCTTACAGCATTGTAGAAATCCGCACCCATGATATCCATCTTGTTGATGAATGCCATACGGGGAACGTTGTACTTATCAGCCTGACGCCATACGTTTTCAGACTGAGGTTCTACACCGCCCTTTGCACAGAACACGCCTACAGCACTATCAAGTACACGCAGAGAACGTTCAACTTCTACTGTAAAGTCAACGTGTCCGGGTGTATCAATAATGTTGATACGATGTTCCAGAGCACCCGGTTTGGGTTTGGTCTGTTCTTCCAGTGTCCAGTGGCAAGTAGTTGCAGCTGAAGTAATTGTGATACCTCTTTCCTGCTCCTGAGCCATCCAGTCCATGGTAGCAGTACCTTCATGAGTATCACCAATCTTATAGTTAACACCAGTATAATACAGGATACGCTCTGATAATGTTGTTTTACCAGCATCGATATGAGCCATAATACCAATATTTCTGGTTCTCTCTAAGGGATATTCTCTTCCAGCCATTGGATTTTCCTCCTAAACTTCACGCCTTGGGGCAAAAGAATTTCTGCTGAAGATTCTTTTGCCAACTTTGTAAATCATCAAGCACAGCTGAGATTAGAATCTGTAATGAGCGAAAGCCTTGTTTGCTTCTGCCATCTTGTGCATATCTTCTTTTCTCTTAACTGCGGAACCAGTGTTGTTAGCTGCGTCCATGATTTCATTAGCCAGTCTGTCAATCTGAGTCTTTTCGCCTCTCTTACGTGAGAACATGGTTAACCAACGCAGTGCTAATGCCTGTCTTCTGTCGGGCTTAACTTCGATCGGCACCTGATAGGTAGCACCACCGATACGTTTTGCTTTTACTTCCAGAACGGGCATGATGTTATTCATAGCTTCTTCAAAAACTTCCAGAGCAGCTTTTCCTGTCTGGTTTTCAACTTTTTCAAAAGCTCCGTATACAATCTTCTGAGCAACACCCTTTTTGCCGTCTAACATGATATTGTTAACCAGCTTTGTAACAACTTTGCTGTTGTACATAGGATCTGCTAATACTTCTCTTTTTACAGTATGTCCTTTACGTGGCACGTTACTTCCCTCCTTAATATATTCCGCCGAAACGGAAATTTGTTAATTCACAGGTACTCACATTTGCAATTGTGTCCGCGCGGCCTGGTGTGCATTCCCGGCTTCGGGATACCACACTGTGGATATTTCAAATTTGGTTTAAAATATGCTTCATTCCGGCACTACAATAGTGAATGAATGTTACAAGACCTGTTATAATCGATAAAACTTTGTTTTGATAAAAAAACTCAAGACATTAATAATTGAATCAATTATTTTTTAGGTCTCTTAGCACCGTACTTAGAACGTGCCTGTCTTCTCTTAGCTACACCTGCTGTATCAAGTGTACCTCTGATGATATGATATCTTGTACCAGGTAAGTCCTTTACACGACCACCTCTGATCAGTACAACGCTATGCTCCTGAAGGTTGTGACCTTCACCGGGGATATAGCTTGTTACTTCAATACCATTAGAAAGACGAACTCTGGCGATTTTTCTAAGCGCTGAGTTAGGTTTCTTAGGGGTAGCTGTCTTAACTGCTGTACAAACACCTCTCTTCTGAGGAGCGCTGATATCTGTAGCTTTCTTCTGTAATGAGTTGTAGCCTTTCTGCAGTGCGGGAGCTGTGCTCTTCTTTACAGCTGTCTGTCTTCCCTTTCTTACTAACTGTTCGAATGTAGGCATATTTTTCACCTCCTGTATATAACATAAAATCTTGATTTCGTGCGCCAATCTGCGCACACGTCTATCATTTAATCACAGTTATTTCCTTTTGTCAAGTTTTTTTTAATAATACGATTATCTTTTTTTATAATACGTTTAACTTTTATTTCTCTGCTCACCGTCATCTTTTTATACCGCTGTTCATAACCGCCTCTTCCCCCAAAAAACAGTTCAGCGTCCCCTGGACATCTCTTCTGTCCAAACCGCAAACTGTTTTTCCCCTGACCTCCATACAAAAAAGACAGTTTTATCTGATTTCATGCCTTTATTATAGCCATAAAATCAAATTTTAAAACTGTCTTTCTTCCTATTATAATACTTTTTTATTGCAGTTTTTTAGCGCGCTGACGTTTTAACACTTTTACCTGTTACAGAGACGTCTTTAAAAGAGCTTTCTCGGGGCTTCCTGTTCTGCTCTCCGTTGTCTGCTCCCTGCTCTCCGCTGTCTGCTGTCTTTTGCAGAACCTTTTACAGTCTTGCTTCCAGCGCTTTCTTTGCATCTTCAAAGCCGGGTTTTCCGAGCAGTGCGAACATATTCTTCTTGTAAGCTTCTACACCGGGCTGATTGAATGTGTTAACACCCAGCATATTGCCGCTGATGCCTACTGCAAATTCGAAGAAGTAGAACAGCTGTCCAAGATAATATTCGTTCTGTTCCGGTACGGTAACCATTAAGTTCGGTACGCCGCCGTCTACATGAGCTAAAATAGTACCCTTCATAGCGCTCTTGTTTACGAAGTCCATATCTTTGCCTGCCAGATAGTTCAGTCCGTCCAGATCAACATCTTCCTTGCCCAGAACTACAGTCTTAAGAGGTTTCTCTACGTTAACTACTGTTTCAAATGCGATGTTGGAACCATCCTGGATAAACTGACCCAGTGAATGAAGGTCTGTTGAGTTGTCTACAGATGAAGGATAGAGGCCTTTGCCGTCCTTGCCTTCGCTTTCGCCAAAGAGCTGTTTCCACCATTCGGATACATAATGAAGACTGGGTTCGTAATTTACCAGGATTTCAACTGCTCTGCCTTTTGCATGCAGACAATTTCTTACTGCTGCGTATACCATAGCGCCGTTGTTCTTATATTCGTTATTCAGACAGATTTCTCTCATGGAAGCAGCGCCTTCCATCAGCTTGTCGATATCTACACCGGCTGCTGCGATGGGAAGCAGACCTACTGCTGTCAGAACAGAGAAACGGCCGCCTACGTCATCCGGAACTACGAAGGTTTCAAAGCCTTCTTCTGTTGCAAGGTTCTTTAACGCGCCTCTTGACTTATCAGTTGTTGCATAGATACGCTTTGCAGCTTCTTCTTTTCCGTATTTCTTAATCAGTTTTTCTTTTAATACACGGAAAGCGATAGCGGGTTCTGTAGTAGTACCGGACTTGGAAATTACGTTAACAGAAAAGTCTTTGTCGCCGATCAGTGCTACCAGATCTGCCAGATATGCACCGCTGATGCTGTTACCTGCATAATAAATCTGAGGAGCTTTTCTTTCTGATTTATCAAGGTCATTAAAGAAGTTATTCGTAGCAAAGCTGATTGCTGCTCTTGCACCCAGATAGGAACCGCCAATACCGATTACTACCAGAATTTCAGAATCGGAAGCAATCTTAGCTGCTGCCTTTTTAATTCTTGCAAACTCTTCCTTATCATAAGCTACCGGAAGGTCAATCCATCCAAGGAAATCATTGCCGGGGCAGGATCTGTCAACCAGTACCTTCTTTGCATCATTAACCAGACGTTCCATGTTGCATACTTCTTCTTCTGAAATAAACTGCAGTGCATTCTGGTATCCAAATGTTACATTACTCATTATTACACACTCCTTTATTTAGTCTTGATGAAAACTTCTTATCTGAAAAGACAAAAAGCTTATCCCTTATCTTCTGTCTTTTCAGGCATACAGGACTACTTCATTATATTACTACACTTTCCTGTAAAAAGCTACATGCAAATATTCAAGTTTTGACTTTAACATTTCGTGTCATTTTTCAAAATCAGCATTTTATCAGACAATTACCTGTTAAATATAAATAAAACCGTGTGATTTTTTTCTTCAGATTCACAGGAAACGAGCTTTATAAATATATTTTATTCATTTTTATATATTTTTGACAAATTATTGTCAGACTTTTTATACTTTTTTAATAGATTTTCAATAAAAGCTCTTCCCTTTTTCGCCGATAGCTGTTAAAATAGGATTTACATAAACGGATTTAAATTTTTCTGTAAATTTAAATCCACACTCTGCTTCATGCAGCGGGTAATGGTTAATTATTATCAGTTGTATATAATATTCAAGGATATTCAGCGAACCTGGTTTCGCTTTCTGATAACAAAATAACAATAGCCACTAATCGTTTATTACAAATATTTTATTCTGTTAATTCCTGTTTTTTGTGCAAAATCGATGTTTTATTCGTTTATTTATAAGCAAAAATCATATTTGCCAAACTTATTTCGGGGTTATCGGAAATTTTTTAGAACTTTTTGCTATTGTTATTTGTGAAGTATTTCAATATAATTGTTAATAAATTAACTTACTCACTGCAAACAGCAGGTTAATACAAATCTATTTTTATGGAGGTTACATTATGGGATTCAAATCAGACATCGAAATCGCTCAGGAAGCTACACCGATTCATATTCGCGAAGTTGCAGCTAAGATTGGCCTTGCTGAAGACGACATTGAACTGTACGGCAAGTACAAAGCGAAAGTTGATTACAATCTTATGGACACAAAACCCGGCAGCGGCAAGAAGGCAAAACTGATCCTGACAACAGCGATCAACCCTACTCCCGCAGGCGAAGGTAAGACAACGGTTACAGTTGGTGTGGGTGATGCACTGGCTAAGATCGGCAAAAACGTTGTTCTGGCTTTAAGAGAGCCCTCTTTAGGACCGGTTTTCGGTGTTAAGGGCGGTGCTGCAGGCGGCGGCTATGCACAGGTTATCCCTATGGAAGACATCAACCTGCATTTTACAGGCGACTTCCACGCAATCGGCGCAGCTAACAACCTTCTGGCAGCTATGATCGACAACCACATCTATCAGGGCAATGCTCTGGACATCGACCCCAGAAGAATCATCTGGAGACGTTGTGTGGATATGAACGACAGACAGCTGCGTAACATCGTTGACGGTCTCGGCGGAAAAGCTCAGGGCTACCCCAGAGAAGACGGCTTCGATATCACAGTTGCTTCCGAAATCATGGCAGCATTCTGTCTGGCAAGCAGCATCGATGACTTAAAAGCAAGATTCGCAAGAATCCTGATCGGCTACTCCAGAAGCGGCGAACCGATCACAGCCGGTCAGATCAATGCACAGGGCGCTATGACCGCTCTGTTAAAGGATGCATTAAAACCCAACCTGGTTCAGACTCTGGAGCATACACCTTGTTTCATCCACGGCGGTCCTTTCGCGAACATCGCTCACGGCTGCAACTCTGTAATCGCTACCAAGATGGCTATGCATTTCGGTGATTATGTAGTAACAGAAGCAGGCTTCGGCGCTGACCTGGGTGCTGAGAAGTTCCTGGATATCAAGTGTCGTCTGGCTGACCTTCATCCCGACGCAGTTATCATCGTAGCAACGATCAAAGCTCTGAAATACAACGGCGGCGTTCCGAAGGCTGACGTACAGAAGGAAAACCTGGAAGCTCTGGAAAAAGGTCTTCCGAACCTGTTAAAACATGTTGAGAACATCACTCAGGTATTCCATCTGCCCGCAGTAGTAGCTCTGAACCGTTTCGTATCCGATACAGATGCAGAAATCGCACTGGTAGAGAAGAAATGTGCAGAACTCGGCGTTAACGTTAAGCTTTGTGAAGTATGGGGCAAAGGCGGAGACGGCGGTATCGAACTGGCTAAAGAAGTTGTTCGTCTGTGTGAAGAAGGCGATTCTTCAGGATTTACCTTCTCTTACGACCTCGACCTGTCTCTGAAAGAGAAAATTGAAGCAATTGCAACCAAGATTTATGGTGCGGACGGCGTAGATTACTCAGCAGAAGCAAGCAAAGAGATCGAAAACCTCGAAAAGATCGGCTACGGCAAGGTTCCCGTATGTATGGCTAAGACCCAGTACTCACTGACTGATGACCAGACCAAGCTCGGACGTCCTCAGGGATTCCGCATCACCATCCGTCAGGTAACAATGAGTGCAGGTGCAGGCTTTATGGTAGCAATCACCGGCGCAATCATGAAGATGCCTGGTCTGCCTAAGGTTCCCGCAGCAGAACGTATCGATGTAGATTCCACAGGTAAGATCACAGGCCTGTTCTAATCTGCCAGAGGTTTTAAAAACCGGAATTTTAGAATCCGGTACGGAGCAAAAGCTTCGCGCCGGATCCTCTGTTTGAGAATTAACGGTTATTCCGTGCTAAATATAAAAATTTTGAATATATAAAGTTACGGATGAGTCAGGAAAATGTAAACAGAGAATAAAAATGATAATAAATTTTGATAAAATGCAATGAATTCACAGAAAAGTGTAGAAGATTTTCTTTTTCTGTGTTATAATTCCATGTAACTTGGCGGCCTTACAGGAAGCTGTCATGAATCAGAAATCTATTGAGATTTCAGACCGGAGGTACATAGATTATGAAATTAGTACAGGCCAGCTGCGTTGGATTTGTAGATGAGACATTTTCAAAGGCTCCCGTACCCGGCGGCGGCGGTGTTGCTGCTCTGGCTGGTGCACTCGGTATTGCTTTAGGCGGTATGGTGTGCAACCTGACTACAGGCAAGAAAAAATATGCTCAGTATGAAGAAGATATTCAGCGTATCATGAAAGAAGCAGAAGCTCTGAAGAACAGACTGATGGAGCTGATTGACGAAGACGCACAGAATTTCTATCCTCTGTCTCAGGCATATGGACTTCCTAAAAACACCGAAGAGGAAAAAAAGATTAAAGAAGAAACCCTTCAGAAATGCTTTAAGGTTGCGATTCAGGGACCTGTTGATATTATGAAGGTTTGCTACGATTCCATTAAACTTCAGGAAGAGCTGGTGGACAAGGGTTCCATGCTTGCTATTTCTGATGTGGGCTGCGGCGTACTGCTTTTAAAGGGTGCAATGCAGAGCGGATGGCTGAATGTAGTTGTTAACTTAAACTGTATTACAGATGAACAGTATAAAGCAGATCTGAGAGCGGAACTTGTTCCTCTCATGGACGAAGGCTGTAAAATCTGTGATGAAGTTTATGAAAAGGTTCTGGCTAAGTTAGCTTAATATAAGCTGGCAGCTGTAACTTTTGATGTTTTGCGGCCGTGATGAGCGGTTGCGATTTCAGTTATTATATGTGTACGTCAGGAAAGAATATTCCTGTCATTATATTTAAGAGGAGGACTCTCAAATGAGCGCTAAAGTATTAGATTGCAAATTAGTTGCACAGTCAATCAAAGATGAATGCAAAAAAGCAGCAGATGAATTAAAAGCAAAAGGTATTACTCCCAAGCTTGGTATTTTCCGTGTTGGTGAAAAAGGTCCCGACCTTTCTTATGAAAAAGGTGCTACCAAAACTATGGCTGAAGCAGGTATCGAAGTAGAAGTATTCGCACTGCCCGCAGACGTTTCCCAGGAAGAATATATTGAAAAATTCAAAGCTGTTAATGCTGATCCTGCTATTCATGGTATCCTTGCATTCCGTCCTCTGGACAATATTGACGAAAACGTTGCAATCGGTGAAAACATCAGCCCCTTAAAAGACGTTGACTCCTGTACAAGTGCTAACATGGGTAAACTGGTTATCAATGATCCTACCGGTCTGTATCCCTGTACAGCAAGCGCTATCGTAGAAGTTATCGACTACTATGCAGAAGAAATTAAAGAAGTAGCAAGAGCTAAATTCGCTCCCCTGCCTTTAGCAAAACCCGGTCAGGAAGACGATGTTTGCTGTGGTCTTGATGTATGTATCATCAACAACTCAAACGTTATCGGTAAACCCGTATCCATGATGCTGACAAACCGTTTTGCTACTGTTTCAATCGTTCATCATCTGACACATCCTGAAATCAAGAGCGAATATACAAAGAGAGCTGATGTAGTGATTGCTGCTACACCTTTCAAGAACTCTGTAACAGCTGATCTGATCAAAGAAGGCGCTGTAGTAATCGATGCTGCTGTAGTTAGAGAAAAAGCTTTTGATGCAGATGGCAACCCGATCATGAATGAAAAGACCGGACGTCAGAAGATCGTTACTTTAGGATGCTGCGCACCCGAAGTAGAAGAAGTTGCAAGCTACAAGACTCCTGTTCCCGGCGTTGGTGCTATCACATCCGCACTGCTTGCTAAGAACCTGATCAAAGCCTGCAAACTGCAGAATGGTATTGACTAATTGATTTTGAACCTGTTTCCGTCCAGGCACTGAATAAGCCCGGATGGAATATATAGATTGCAGTCAGGGAAAAGAAAGGCGCAGTTTTACTGCTCTTTGTGTTCCCCGGCTGCCAGAAAGAGTATAGGAGGAAACTTTTATGATTATTTCCACAAAAAAGCCCACTGAAGAAGTTATGGCTATGCTGGAAGGCGCAACCAAGATCGCAATCGTTGGCTGCGGAAATTGTGCAACTGCATGTGAAACCGGCGGCGAAAAAGAAATCGCTGCATGGAAAGAGTATCTGGAAGCAAATGGTAAGGAAGTAGTTGGAACTGCTTATCCCAGTGAAGCATGTCAGAAACTGCTGGTTAAAAAAGAAGTTAAAGAAATTAAAAAGTCAGATGCAGACGCTGTTCTGGTACTGAGCTGTGGTGACGGTGTTCAGACAGTAGCAGATAACCTGAGCATTCCCTGCTATCCTGGAAATAATACAATGTTCCTTGGTCAGGTTGAAAGAGTTGGTATCTTCAACGAAGCATGTCGTATGTGTGGTGACTGTGTTCTTGGTACAACAGGCGGTATCTGCCCGATTACCAAGTGTGCAAAATCACTGGTTAACGGTCCCTGCGGCGGCCAGAAGAACGGCAAGTGTGAAGTGAACCCTGAAAATGACTGTGCATGGATTGCTATTTACAACAGAATGGAATCCCTTGGCCTGACAGACAAATTATTAGGCAATATGAACCCCGATAAAGGTTATGCAGATTTCTCATATCCTAGAAAGATTAACTTAAAGGAGGGCAAATAAATGAGTGCATTACAGCTTGCTTTAGAAAGTGGTAAATTTGGTGTTACCGCAGAAATGGCGCCTCCGAAAGGCTATGATTTTACAGCTCAGCTTGAAGATGCTGAATTATTAAAAGGCAAAGTTCATGGCGTAAACGTTACAGATATGCAGTCAGCTTGTCTGAAAGCTTCTTCTATCGGTCTTTGTATCAAACTGAAACAGATGGGTGTTGAACCGATTCTGCAGATGACCGGCCGTGACAGAAGCCGTATGGCAATCATGGGTGATTTCCTGGCAGCAGCAGCTTTTGGCATTGATTCCATGCTGGCTCTGACAGGTGACCACACTGTTGTTGGTGACTGCAAACAGTCCAAACCTGTATTTGATCTGGATTCCGTTGGTATCCTGAAGATGTTAAGCGATATGGAAGCAACCGGACTTGACTGCGGCGGCAACGAACTCGCAACTGTTCCGAAATTCTATAAGGGTGCATCCGTAACTCCCGTTTATGAACCCCAGATCCTGCAGATCAACAAACTGAAAAAGAAAGTTGAAGCTGGTGCTAAATACGTTCAGACACAGGGTATCTTTGATATTGAAGAACTGAAGAGATTTATGGACGCTGTAGACAAAGCTAATATCGACGTTAAGATCATGGCTGGTATTATTCCTCTTAAGGCTGCTGGTATGGCTAAGTTCATGAATGCTAATGTTCCCGGTATTGATGTACCTGCATGGCAGATTGAAAAACTGGCTGCTGCAGCTGCAGAAGGCAAGGAAAAAGGCGTTAAAGGTCTTCCTGGCAAAGTTGGTATCGAAATGGCTGCAGAAATGGTTGCTAAGATTAAAGACGAAGGCATCTGCCCTGGCGTACATATCATGGCAATCGGCGCTGAAAAGAATGTTCCGATCATCCTGGACAAAGCTGGCGTAGATATTTCTGCTGAATAAGAGTGTATATATATCTGTGGGGCGGTCACAGACCGTCTCCGGATTCAATCACAGATAGAAGCGAGTAAGCCATGCAGTATATAGAAAGTTCTGTATGGCTTATTCTGCAGTATTTTGGAGGTAATTTAATTATGAAAATTACAGTAATCGGCGCCGGCCCTGGCGGATATGAAACAGCAATCTATGCAGCTAAAAAAGGTGCAGAAGTTGTTCTGATTGAAAAGGATAAACTGGGTGGTACCTGTCTGAACAGAGGATGTATCCCTACAAAAGCTTTCCTGGCATCTTATGACACTCTGGAAGCAGTTCACAATGCAAAATCCTTTGGTATCAATGTAGAAGGTGACGTAACGGTTGATTATCCTGCAGTTGTTGCAAGAAAAAATAAAGTTATGGAAGGCCTGGTTAAGGGTATCGGCGTTCTGTGTAAAACAAACGGTGTTACTGTTATGGAAGGTACAGGTTCTTTAGTAGACAAGAATAATGTTAAAGTTACAAAAGCTGATGGAACAGAAGAACTGGTTACTACTGATTACATCGTTCTGGCAACAGGTTCTGTACCGGTTGCACCGCCTGTATTTAAGGTTGACAGGAAACGTGTTGTAACAAGTGATGAAATTCTTGATTTTGAAGAAGCTCCCAAGTCTCTGATCCTGGTTGGCGGCGGCGTTATCGGCTGCGAAATCGGTCAGTTCCTTGCAGGTATGGGTACAAAGGTAACTGTAGTAGAAGCCCTGCCCAGAATTCTGGCTCCTATGGATGAAGATGTAAGCAAACAGCTTGCAAGACAGTTCAAAAAAGATAAGATCAAAGTGATTACCGGCGACGGTATTTCAGAAGTTGCACCCGCAGAAGATCATGTAGATGTTACTCTGGCAAGCGGCAAACAGCTGAGCGCTGATTACGTTCTGGTTGCAATCGGACGTGCTCCTAACGTAAAAGGTTTGAATCTGGAAGCAGCAGGTGTTGAGATGGCTGAAAGAGGCCGTGTAGCAGTTGATGCAACTATGAAGACAAACGTTGACAATATCTATGCAATCGGTGATATCGTTCCCACTGCTATGCTTGCACATGTTGCCAGCAAAGAAGGTTGTGTAGCAGTTGACAATATCATGGGTCAGCATAAAGAGATGAAGTATCATGCAATCCCCGGCTGCGTATTTACCACTCCTGAAATCGCTAATGTTGGTTCAATGGAATGGCAGCTGCAGAAGGAAGGCAAGGTAGCAGGTGTTGATTACAAGACCGGTACATTCGAATTAAGAGTACTGGGTAAAGCACAGGCATCAGGCCATCTTACCGGCTTCGTTAAAGTAATCGTAGATGCTAATGACGTTCTGATCGGTGCAGAAATCGTTGGTGATCGTGCAGCAGATATGCTTCAGGTTCTTACAACTGCAATCAACCTCGGCTTAACAGCAAGCCAGGTTGGCGACAGCATTTTCCCTCATCCTACTATGTGTGAAGGTATTATGGAAGCACTGCATGATGTTCACGGCTTAAGTGTACATAAAGCATAATGATACAGATAGACAATTGAAAACAGGTATTCAGTCATACAGTGTTTTATGTATG
Organism: Lachnospiraceae bacterium; assembly: GCA_030536685.1. Classification (GTDB taxonomy): domain Bacteria; phylum Bacillota; class Clostridia; order Lachnospirales; family Lachnospiraceae; genus TWA4. The sequence continues at coordinate 6,220 of JAUNPP010000055.1, read as the reverse complement.
GCTGAATACTTATAAAAAAACTTTATTGTTTTTTTGTATTTTGTTTCAATTTATACTTGACCGCAAGACAGATTAATGCTAATCTAATGCTAAATTAAAAAACGTTCCGGTCCGTGTGAAACCGGTAGATATTTATCAATAAAGGAGACTGAAATTATGAGTAATATTCCTGCAGATTTAAAGTACACAAAGGAACATGTATGGGTTAGAGTAGAAGGCGATGTAGCAGTTATGGGTGTTACTGACTTTGCTCAGGAACAGCTGGGCGACATTCTGTTCGTAGACCTCCCCGAAGCTGATGAAGATATCTCTGCTGGTGATGTTTTCACAGAACTGGAATCCTCCAAGACAACATCAGAAGTTCCTACTCCTGTAAGTGGTACAATTATAGAATCTAACGAAGATCTGGATGATTCACCTGAATTAATCAATGAAGATGCTTACGCTAACTGGATTGTTAAGGTTAAATTATCTGATGATTCTGAACTGGATGAATTACTGTCTGCTGCAGATTACGAAGCTGGTCTGGAAGACTAATCAGAACCGTTTAGGGCTGAATTGATTTCAGTTGTTATATAATGTGATAGTGTGATAGTGGAAGAGGCATATCTGTTGAGATGTGTCTCTTTTTACGTGCTGCTTTCTTCATTTATACACGTTCTCCTGTGCTGGAGCAGCAAGTACCCGGCGCGAGTATGAACAGTACACGTGCTTCAGGTTAGCGATCAAAAGTTTTTTGGAAAAGTTGCGATCAAAAGTTTTGGGAAAAGTTGCAAAATCTTTCGGAATGTTTTACAATACCTGATATGCTGAATTTTGTTTTCAGACAGAAAAGGCAGAGGCAGATTTCTGCAGATAATCATTTTAAAAATGAATGAGGGTAAAGATAAAAGATATGGATATAAAAAATACCGAAATGAATAAAAAAGCATTGTTTTTTGATATTGATGGAACTATTCTGAGCGAGAAAACGGGTCAGATTCCTGAAAGTGCAGTAAGGGCAATTAAAGCAGCACGGGAAAACGGACATTTGACTTTTATTAATACGGGGCGTACCAGAGCCTGTGTGCCGTCTAAAGTCCAAAATGTGGGTTTTGATGGGATATTATGTGGCTGTGGTACTGAGATTGTGTATCACGGGGAGAGCGTAATGCATCAGGGCCTGTCAAAAGAGTTTTGTGTGCAGATTGCAGAAGCAGTTCAGAAGGCAGGGGTGGCGTCTATTCTGGAAGGAGAGGTATTCTACTTTGCAGTACCGAATCGCCCTGCATTTCAGTCATTGAAAAATGGAGGCGGATTAAGCGAAGACGGAGAAATGACGTTGATTTTTGATTGGAAGCCAGAGGATACGTTTTTTGATAAATTTGTATTCTGGACAGATGAAGTGAGCAAAGAAGAGATCATTCTGGATCTTATAAAAGATAAAATGGATCTTATTGTTCGGGGAAATGGTTTCTTTGAAGTAGTACCCAAAGGCTATACAAAAGCAGGCGCAATTCGGAAAGTACAGGAGATGTTCAATATAACGCTGGAAAATACCTATGTTTTTGGAGACAGCAGCAATGATCTGTCTATGTTTGAGTATTCTCCAAATGCGATTGCTATGAAGGAACACGATCCTGTTTTGGATCCGTATACCAGTTACGTTACGGATACCGTGGAAAATGATGGTATTGAAAAGGCTATGAAGGCGCTGAAACTGATCCTGTAAAGAATTTTGCAGTTTTACAGGGATTGAAAAATGTTCAATGGAGGTTTGGAGACGTGATACAGGATATTGGACCGCATATTTATCATAATGAATATCACCTGGCTGTTCCACAGCAGAAGGATTGCCTGATTGCTGTAGAAGGCAGGAAGGTGTATTTATACCGCACAGATCGTGCGGAAGAATTTATTCCTTTTGAAAGACTGGAAAAATCTTTTCGAGAACAGATATCAGCGGCCGGAGTTGTATTTTTATTCAGGATCGATGAAATTTCATATTTTTTGTTAGATCCTCAGATGGAGGATTACCAGACATTTCTGGGGATGCTGAAGGAAATGGAGGGCGTGTGTTCGATTGATATGCAAAAACTGCGCGAGCTGCGTCCTATGTGGAAAACATTTGGGGCGATTACGGCAATTCAGCTGAATAACTGGTATCAAAACAGAAAATTTTGCGGCAGCTGCGGCAGCAGGATGAGAAAAAATGAAAAGGAAAGGGCGATGGTTTGTCCGAAATGTGGTTTGACAGAATATCCGAAAATCTGCCCGGCGGTTATTATCGGGGTTACCAACGGAGATAAGCTGATGATGACCAAATATGCTGGTCGGGAGTTTAAAAATTATGCGCTGGTGGCCGGATTTACGGAAATTGGAGAAAGCTTTGAAGCAACGGTGCGCCGGGAAGTGATGGAAGAAGTAGGGCTGAAGGTGAAAAATATTACATATTATAAAAGCCAGCCCTGGGCATTTACGGACACGATCCTTGCAGGCTTTTTCTGCCAGTTAGATGGCTCGGATGAATATCATATGGACCGCGAGGAGCTGTCTGCAGCGGAGTGGATTTCCAGAGAGCAGCTGCCTGACAGAAGCTTTGATATCAGCCTTACCAGCGAAATGATTGAGGTATTCCGAAGAAAAACATATCCCAAATACGAGGAGTGGGAGAGAAATAGAAAATAGCAGGCAGAAGGCTGAAATAGCAGAAGAAGGCTGAAGTAACAGGCAGAAGGCTGGAATAACACTCGGAAGGGCTGAAAGGACAGATGGAGAAGCGATATAGCTGCTGTATTAGTGCAGAGGAAGCAGGTTATACTGTAAAACAGGTTTTGATACACAAATGGAAGCTGGGGACGGCTCAGATCAAAAAGGCGAAATTTCGGGAAAATGGTATTTTGGTGAATGGAAAACGGGTTACGGTTCGATATGTTCTGCGGGAGGCCGATCGTCTTGAGATTTTGCTGGAAGAGAAGAGCAGGGCTTCTTCGCATCTGATTCCCGTAGAAGGAAGAATAGAGATTGTGTATGAGGATGAGGATCTTCTGGTGGTGGAAAAACCGGCGGGAATCGTTTGCCATCCGTCAGCAGGGCACTACTGTGATTCGATGGCGAATCTTCTGGTAGGGTATTTTGCGGCGAAAGGTGAGGGGTATGTGGTGAGGCTGGCGGGACGTCTGGATAAAGGAACGTCAGGCCTTCTGATCTATGCCAAAAATGCACCGGCACTGACCCAGCTTGAACGGGAACGGGCAGATGGGCGGATGAGAAAAACCTATTATGCAATATTGACCGGAATTCCGATTGAAGAGAAAGGCAATGCGGAAACGATGGAAGGCGTTGTGGAGGAGTTTATCGGGCCGGAACCGGATATTCCCATGAAACAGCGGGTTTGTACGGCGCAAGAAGGCGGTGTGTATGCACATACCCATTATCGGATTCTTCAAAAAGCGGCAGATGCAAGCTGTTTGCTGGCAGAGGTTAACATTGCTACAGGAAGAACACATCAAATTCGTACTCATATGGCCTGGCTGGGATTGCCTTTGGCAGGGGATAGAATGTATGGCGGCGGATTTTACCGGGAAACAGAAAGCGGAAACTCTGAAGGAGAATTTCTGACACGTCCGGCTCTTCATGCGTATCGAATTTCGCTGGAACATCCGACAACAGGAGAACGAATGGAATTTCACAGCAAGATGCCTGCGGATATGGAATCTTTTCTCCTTCGTCATGGTATTCGGACAGATGCTTTAAAATCAGCGAATTCTGATAGGGAATAAATTGAAACATTGAAACGGTGAATAAATTAACGGTAGATAAACTGTGACATGGAATAAACTGTGACATGAAATAAATTCTGACGGTGAATAAAACAAGAGCTGTGCGGACTAATGGCGCAAAAGCTCTTGTTTTTTGTTGAATTGGATGGAGTGCTATCTGATACTTTGGTGCCGCTGCTGTGTGGCAGAATGGATTGGATCGGTATTGGCGTTACAGGATTTATTTGGCTGGGATTGTTACTAAATCGTCATAAGGAACCTTTTCTTTTAATTCTCCTGCTTCTATCAGAATATTTTGCAGAAGGTTAAAGCTTTTTTCAGTGAATACAGTGTCTGTTTTCCATGTGCTTTGTCCGGCATAGCGTTCTACAATTGCAGTGATGGTTTTGATATCCGTTTCCTTGAATTGAGGTGCAATGACTTTGGCAATTTCACTTGCACTGTGGTTATTGACGTAATCCAGGCCTTTTTGGATGGCAGCTGTGAATTTTAGAATGATTTCAGGATTTTTTTCTATATAGCTTTTTTTTGCACAATAAGCGGTATATGGTACGTAGCCGGAGGCTTCACCGAGAGAGGCGGCAACATAGCCGTTTCCTTCCTGTTCCAAAAGGGTAGCGTGAGGTTCGAATTCTATCGTGAAATCTGCATTGTTGCTGGTGAATGCAGCAGCTGTCAGACCAAAATCAATATTCTGGTCGATTTGCAGATCGGATTTGGGATTGATGTTGTGTTTTTTCAGAATGTATTCAAATACCATTTGGGGCATGCCGCCGGCTCTCCCTCCAACCACATAGCTTCCCTTCAGCATATCCCATGAAAAATTTTCAATCGGTTCTCTGGAAATCAGAAAATTTCCTGCACGCTGGGTCAGCTGTGCGAAATTGACCGCATAATCCTTCTGTCCCTGTGCGTAAGCATAGATAGAGGCTTCGCTTCCCATAAATCCGATATCGGCATCGCCGCTGATAAGGGCGGTCATGGTTTTATCGGCGCCATAGCCGGTGGTCAGTTCAAGGTCAAGACCTTCTTCTTCAAAATAACCTTTTTCAATAGCGACATACTGAGGCGCGTAAAAAATAGAGTGGGCGACTTCATTTAGGACAATGTGGGTACTGCCGGATGCGGACTTTTTACCGCATCCGCTAAGAAGCAGGGGAATGGAGAGGGAAAACATAAGTATAAAGGAAAGATTACGTTTCACAAGCAGAATCCTCCGGAATAATATCTGATGTAGTATATGCAGATAGAGGAAGGGGAGTGAATGAAAGCAGCAGTTTTTACTGCTGCTTTCTGTGCATATCTGATAGAACAGTTCCGCTCAGGAGCTATCCCTGAATTTGCGAAAGGAGTATTATCTCATAAATTTATTGATTACATAAAGTACGCCGTCTTCGTCGTTTGATTTTGTGATATAATCGGCACTTTCTTTAATGATCGGTACTGCGTTTTCCATTGCGACACCGAGGCCGGCGTACTCGATCATGGTCAGATCGTTAAAGCCATCACCACAGCAGATCATTTTATCTGCGGACATGGAAAGACTGCTTAACAGCTTCTGGAGAGAGTGTGCCTTGTCGATGTTCTGGGGCATAACTTCTAAAAAGAACGATTCTGAGCGGTAGATATTCAGAAGTGTGTGGAAATGTTCTTTCAGTTTGATTTCCAGCTTTTCTGTTACTTCAGGTTCTCCTGCAATCAGAAGCTTATTAACCGGGAAATTGACATACTCTGCGAAATTATCAACCCGCATGATCGGCAGACTGTTGATTCTGGATTCCAGTTCGGTATAGCGGTTCGGCGCAATAGCGGAAATAATCGCTTCGCTTGAGTAGGTCAGTAAATCTACATCATAATCTTTGGCGATTTCAAATACGGTCGGAATAACGCTGGCGGGGAGCGTCTTATTGTAGATGCTGTCTCCGGTAGAGCAGTTAATGATCTTAGCGCCGTTGAAAGAAAGAATATAGTTTCCGTAATCTTCAAGATGAAGCTCTTTGGCGAGCGGAAGTACACCCGGAGTCGGACGGCCTGAAGCAAGCACGACTTTTTTTCCAGCTTTCTGAATCTCAATAATCGCTTCTCTGGTAGGCGCAGTGATTTTCTTCTCTGAGTTTGTCAGGGTACCGTCTAAATCCAGTACCAGCATTTCGTAATTCATAGTAACCTCTTTCTTATGATGGTATCAAATCAGGGGCAAAATACCTTTCGACTCTGATATCATAGTATATAATTTTCGAATAGCGAATTAGCGGAGCTTGTGCTATTTTATGAAAAGTTCGTCTGGAGAGACGTGGAATTAAATAAAGTAGCAAAGCTTTGATGCATTATATCACACGGGTGTTTGTTTTGCAACTTTTTACTGTCATGAAATGCTGCTACTGAAATGCTGCTGAAATGCTGCTCTATGGGAAGCTAAGAAAAACCGGATGTGCGTTTCAATCACATCCGGTTTTTCT
>JAUNPP010000054.1 GCA_030536685.1 Lachnospiraceae bacterium | reverse complement strand
GAATAAAATCATTATAAATTTAGAATAGGATCATTATAAATTGAAAATGGAATACTTATAAGATGGGACTGTCGGATTTTTGAATTCTGTCAGTCCCATTTTGTATAAAGCTGAGCAGTTAAGAAAATTTTAAGAACAGTTTATGAAAATTTGAGCCTATTTCCATCGATTATTTGATATACTGTTCCTATAAAATGAATTACTGTTGGAAGGGGGAAAGGGGTATGATGATTTCGGAAACGAATGTTGCCCGTGTGATTGAGGAAGTGAAAAAGGCTGTAGTCGGTAAGGATGAGGTGATCTGCCGGATGATGGCTGCAATTTTAATGCAGGGACATATTTTGATCGATGATATTCCCGGGGTTGGGAAAACCACGATGGCACTTGCATTTGCCAGGGCAATGGATCTGCAGCAGAAACGAATGCAGTTTACTCCGGATGTTCTTCCAAGTGATGTGACGGGATATTTTATGTATGACCACAAGGATGGAACATTTGAATATAAAAAAGGGCCGATTATGAGTGAACTGTTTCTGGCAGACGAAATTAACAGAACCTCTCCGAAAACCCAGTCTGCGCTGCTGGAGGTTATGGAGGAACGGAAGGTTACGATTGACGGACATACGCTTCAGGTTCCCAGGCCATTTATTGTAATTGCAACGCAGAATCCTTCAGGCTCTGCGGGAACACAGCCTCTGCCGGATTCTCAGATCGATCGTTTTATGCTCTGTCTTCATATGGGATATCCTGGAAATCAGGAGGAGATTGAAATTATTAAAAAAAGAACGATCCATAATCCTCTGAATGATGTGAAGTGTGTTATGGGAAAGCAGGAGCTTTTAGCGATTCAGGATTCTATTCAGGATATTTATATCCACGATAGCATTTATGCGTATATAGTGGAGCTTGCGGTGCGCACAAGAAAGCACGATATGGTTAAACTGGGGGTCAGTCCCAGAGGAACACTGGCTTTAAGCCGAATGGCTCAGGGCATGGCATTTCTGGCAGGACGAGACTATGTATTGCCGGAGGATGTATTTTCAGTATTTAAGGATGTAGCGGCACATAGAATTTTTTTAAATGCCAGGGCAAGGGTGAACCAGCTGACGAAAGATGATGTACTGAATGAAATCCTGCATTCGGTAAAACAGCCTGTGCCGTGGAATGAGCGGAAAAAGAAATGAAAAAGTGGATTGTGTTTTTTATTATGACGGGAGCAACCTTCTATTTTATCATTATGTATGATTCGCCTGGCGTTTACCGTCTTCTGGCTGCAGAAGCGGTATGGTTCGTTTTGTCATTATTTCAGCTGGAATATGGAAAATGGGCAGTTCAGGCAGAGCTGCTGGATTGTGTCAGAGTTGCGGATAAAGGAGCGGATATCCCGCTTCAGATTGAAGTAAAAAACAGAGGGCGGCTTCCGGTTGTATTTTCAGAGTTTTTTATCAGGATGAACCAGGAACGTCCGTCACGGCTGTTTTCATGCTCATTGAAAGCGAATGAAAGGTACAGGGCAGAGTTTTCTGTAAAAGCAGAGAAAGCCGGTTTATGTAAAATCGGGCTCAGCCGCTTTGTATGCTATGACCTGCTGCACCTCTACAGCGGGCAGAAAAAACTGAAAAAGACAGTTTCTGTGTATGTTCTGCCGAAGATTTATCCGGTTTCAATGGAGATACGGTCAGTCTTTCGCTATTACGGTGAGGAAAGCGGTCTGTATTATGAGAATGATGAGGGGGATGATCCCTCGGAGATTCTGGAGATAAGAGAATATCGCGCGGGAGACCGTTTGCAGAAGATTCACTGGAAGATGTCACAGCGGACAGGCACCTTGATGGTAAAGGAATTCAGTGAGCCTATTAGCTTTGCAGTAGTATTTTTATTGGATACCCGTTTTTTTTCAGAGGAATATCTGGAAAGCTTTCTGTCAATCAGTATGGAGATGTGCAGGGAGCGCTGTCTGCATTACGTCTGTTATATGGAATCTTCCGGTGTACTGGTGCGAAGACCTGTTACGTGTGAGGAAAGCCTGTATCGGCTGCTTCAGATTCTGATGGATAAAGGGGACGGCAGACAGGAGAAGAGACGCGGATATGCGGGTCACCCGGACAAACGCAGGATATTAGATGAAGATTGTTACAATGACTGGTATGGGATGGGTACCTATCACATCAGTTTACGGCTTACAGAGGAATTGGAATTATATAAACAGGGAGAGCTGGCTGGACGGATTCAGGAGCAGGATGTAGAGAAAAGTCTGGCTGAACTGATGCTTGAACTGTAGGATGAAGGGAGATGGTCGGATATGAAACGGTTGCTGCATACATTGCCGCTGACGGCGGGATGTCTGTTTCTTTCCCTGGTATTGCTGCTGCTGATTCAGGATGTCCGCACGGCTGCCTTACCGGAGAATACATCATTTGAGATAAGCCGGCAGAGAGATTCTTATGAAGAAAATGGGTTCTTTGGCGGGATTGGCAATATTGTGAATGATTTCGTGGTTGTTTACAATGATTCAGGGTTTTTTGATCAGACCGTTCCTTTTATTGAGATAAAAAGAGCATCTGCAGAAGAGATTAAGTGGGCTTATGTGCAGCTGTTTGTTCTGTTTTCTGCGCTTTTTATCATACCTGTGATAATTTGGGAACGAATCTTGCAGGTATATATCATTTCAGCAGGATTATTTGGGCTTGCGCTGATTGGTGGTGTGACTCCGGGATATCAGACTGTGATGGGTATGGCGGTGGGTTTGGTATACCTGAATCTGGCAAAGCAATATATGAACTTAAAAGGAAAGCAGAATCTGAAGGCGTTTTTAAGAAGATTTCCTTCAGGAATCGTTCTGGTTTATTTAGGTATGCTTCTTTTATTCGTTCTGCTTCCGTATGTCCTGCCGCTTCATCTTCTTCCGGATGCAGATGCGGATACCAGAGACAAGATTTTCAATAAACTGCAGCAGATCAGACTGGTTTCCGATCAGTATGAGGAAAGAAAACAAAATGAAGAACAGGAAAAGGAAGATGCTGATTCACAAAGCCGGGAAAATCAGGATACGGAAGAAACGGATTCGGAGAGAATCCAGGCGGATGAGAGTGGAGCGGAAGAAGATGATGGAGATGAATTAGCGGAAGGCGATGATGGAGATGAATTGACGGAAGACGATTATGGAGATGAATTGACGGCAGATGGACAGCCGTTGGGGTCTGATGAGCTGCCAGATGGCGAGGGCAGCCTTTTGGATCTGTTTTTATCCGGCAGCGGAGGCAGTGAAGGACCGGGATTTTCTTTTACTTCAGGCGGAGGTGTCAGCGGCGGACGGACAGACCAAACCGGAAATCTGGATTTTAGCGGAAAGGCGGTAATGGAGGCGTATGCTGATTTTAAACCTGAAACGGATATTTATATCCGGCTGTTCCAGGCGGAAAAGTATACGGATAACCGATGGAAAACCATTAATCGGGAAGATCCGGTCTTTTACAGTCTGGATTTTATCGATTTGGATGGCAGAAAGAGCTATGCTACTGCCTCAGAGATGCGGATTTTATCAGAAATGACTGCGGGCAGGATTCAGGTGAAATCAAAGGGGATGTTTTCCGGGACAGAAAGGCTTGTATGCAGCACTGCAGACACAATGAAGGATTCTGTGATAGCAGAAGCCTCATGGGAGGTTCCAAAAGAGATTCATGATATGCTCCGGAGTGAATTTTCGGGAGTTTTTGACCAGGATTTCAATGAGGTTTCGGAAAAAGAGATTGCAGCGGAGATAGGGCAGCTTCTGGATGAAACGGCTTATTATACCTTATCGCCTGGAAAGGCGCCGAAAGACAAAGATTTTGTCACCTGGTTTTTAACAGATAATAAACGGGGGTATTGTATGCATTTTGCTTCGGCGGGTGTTATGATGCTGAGAGAGGCAGGACTCATCTCACGTTATGCGGAAGGGTGTTTTGTATCAGCCTCGGACTGGGAGCAAAGAGAAGATGGAAGCTGGTATGCGCAGATAAAGGACAGCGCTGCGCATGCATGGGCGGAGATCTACAGGGAGGAGATGGGCGCCTGGGTGCCGCTTGAACTGACTCCGGCTTATCAGGGAGAGCTGGCAGATTCCTTTGCAGGACAACCGGATGTATACATTGGAAGATTTGTAGTCCCCGGATTTCTTATCAGAGCTGTACAGGCGATTCTGGGTGCAGCAGGAATTGTGCTTCTGGGATTTTTCATTCGCTTTTTATATCGGAAGGGAAAGGAATGGAGAGAATATCGTCTGCTTCATACCGGCGATAACCGCGAAGATGCAGAGAATATGATGTATCTGATCCTTCGCCAGACAGGAAGAAAGAATAAAAACATATGGAAGCTTCTGGAACGGAAAAATTTAACGCAGGAGGAATTTAAAAAACAGATTTCCGAACAGATTTCGGCGTCTGGTCAGGATGAAGAAACCGTGTATTGTTTTAAAGTATTCAGCAATCATGTGTATAAAGCCGCCTTTTGTTCCGCTATCAGTGACACCGAGATACGAGAAATTCGTTTTCTGTATCGTAAACTGAAATGTAAGCTTAAAGCGTAGCTGTGAATGGTACTCTGTTTACAGCGCATTGTGAAAAGGAACGGGGAATTGACTTGCATTTTTGTGAAATACTTGATATCCTTTTATTAACAAAAATAAAGTAGTTGTGCTTTTTATAATATATTGTAGTAGATTAGGGAGAAAAAATGGAACATACACTTGAACTTCTCAAACAGCTGGCAAATGGGCTGGCAAAGCAGTTTGGACCCGATTGTGAAATTGTGATACATGATTTACAGGAAAATCTTGAACATTCAGTAGTACATATTGTAAATGGACATGTTTCTAACAGAAAAACGGGTGACGGACCTTCCAGAGCCGTATTGAATGCGATTGACATGCTGGAAAAGAATCCTGATGGACTGAAAGATCAGCTGGCTTATTTAACGCGGACGGCTAATGGAAAGATTCTGAAATCAAGCACCATGTATATTCGGGATGAGGCAGGTAAGGTTCGTTATCTGCTTGCTATGAACTATGATATTTCAGGTCTGATGCTGATTGACAAGTCGATAAAAGCCATGATTGAAACGGAATCAGATACGGGAAAAAATCCGGAACAGATTATTAATAATGTGCAGGATCTGCTTGATCTGCTGATTCAGCAGTCTGTAGAACTGGTAGGAAAGCCGGTTCCGCTTATGAACAAGGATGATAAGATGGAAGCAATCCGATTCTTAAGTGAAAAAGGTGCATTTCTGATTACCAAGTCAGGCGATAAGGTGTCAAAGTATTTTGGAATTTCCAAGTACACTTTGTACAGCTATATTGATTTGAAAAAGAAGAATGCACCTCAGGAATCATAGCCTGTTTTCTGTTTTGATCAGCATGCCTTCAAAGAACTTCTTCGCATTGATCTTGCCGCCGTATTCGGAAAGCTTTTTGAGATGGCGCATTTCCTGACGAATCTGGCTGAAGTCAAAGAGGAGAGGGGCATATTCGGTAAAAACCGGGTCATAGTAATCTTCTGCTCCCAGTTCGGCCAGATGCAAAAATGCATGCTGGATTGCACGGCGGATTCGCTGCTCCATATTTTTTTGCTGTGAATCCGTCTTTTCTTTTCCGTAAAGCTTCTGGCAGACAGCAGAGTACATACTTCTCAGATGATAGGGTTTGTTGGTATGTGCGGCACGATAGCTGCGGATTTCGAGTACTACATTTTTCAGCTCCCTGGTGCCGGTCATTCCGATGATTCCGATATCTGACAGAATATGGTTGAGTGTCTGATCGATTTCATATTCATCTGGCGTTATCTGCTGTTGAAGAGAGAGCGGGGCTTCTGATACCGGATCGAGGGTGGTATTTTGCAGAAGAAGCCGTCGAATTCCGGCAATTGTCTGCTCCAGCTCATGCATTTTCTGAATATTGCGGATTACATGGACAAGCTCCTGTTGGATAACAGGCTTTTTTATAACAAATTCAATACCAGCCTCATAAGCTTTTCGAATCAGTTCGCTGTTGCTGCCGTGTGAGATGGCGATAAAACGGGTGGATAGATCTGCTTTCAGCGCTTTTTGAATCAGAGAAAGCACATCCGTGTCCGAATACTGCAGATCAACCAGAGCGATTTCCGGCTGCCAGAACCGTAGTTCCTCCAGAATATGGGTGTCGTTATCCGGGCTGCATACAATATTCCCCAGTTTATTAGACATAATAATATGCGACAGAATGCAGTGCATAGAGGGGTCATTATCAAGAATTAAGAAATTATGAGGCATATGCGGCCTTCCTTTCTTTTACCTGTTTAAAAATACGTTACTGACATACAGTTCAGTCTACATTCAGAATAGTTCAGCCTTTCAGCTGAACTGTTACATTTTATCATAATTTTTTCCTGATTACTATAGTGTTTCAACGCAGTTTTATGATACAATAATGAACTGATTATTTACTATTTGAAAAGGAAGGAATTAAAGATAATTATGCTGAATGAATATCTGATTGTCTGCCCGCTGGTATTTCTGGCGGGATTTGTTGATTCCATAGGGGGCGGCGGCGGTCTGATTTCCCTTCCGGCTTTTATGCTGGCAGGAATTCCTGCGCATATGTCGCTGGCTACCAATAAAATGGCTTCTACCATGGGAACGACAGTATCTACAATACGTTTCGCCAGACATGGTTATATGAAATGGAAATTTTGCGCCGCAGGCGCAGTCATGGCTCTTTTGGGTTCTCCGCTGGGGGCGATGCTTGCTCTTCATGTAGAAGAAACGATTATTGAAAAATTGATGCTTGTGGTACTGCCTGTGGTAGCTTTTTATGTTCTGCGCAAAAAAAACAAAGAAGAGTGTGAAACAAAAAGCAGCCTGTCAGATCGTACAATCCTGCTGATCGTTATAGCTTCTGCGTTTGTAATTGGAATATACGATGGATTTTACGGGCCGGGAACCGGTACATTTCTGATCCTGATTTTTTCAGGAGCAGCTAAGATGGACACGAGAACGGCAGCGGGAACAACCAAGGCAATCAACCTGTCTTCCAATGTGGCTGCGTTGATCACTTATATAATTAATGGAAAAGTAGTATATTCCATGGGGATTACGGCAGGTCTGTTCTGTATTGCCGGGCATTATATCGGAGCCGGTCTGGTAACAAAAAACGGACAGAAAATCGTCCGTCCGGTTATTTTGATTGTTTTATTTATTTTGTTTATTAAAATTCTATCAGGGATGATAGAGTAGAAGATAACAGCTCCGTGTGCTACCTGTCTATCAGGCGGGCAGCACACTTTTCCTGATCAGATTTAGTTTCCTGATCAGTTTGTTGTTTTCGGAATTACATTGTTTCAAGCAGTTTTTTTAATTCTTTCAGCACACCGTTGTTGGAATAGGTGTCTGCTGTAAATGCAGCAGCTTTCTTTACTTCATCTCTTGCATTTCCAATCGCATAGCTGTACCTGGCTTGTGAAAACATGGCCAGATCATTCATATTATCACCGAATACCATGGTCTCATCCTTTGAAATTCCAAGGCGCTGCTGAAGCATTTTTAAAGATCTTCCCTTGTTTGTGTCAAGTGAGATACAATCGATCCATTCTTTTCCGGAGCAGACCAGCTGAAGTTGATCCTTCCATTTCGGAATTAAAGTCTTATCACAGATTTCTTCCACATTATTTCTGTTAAAAAGTGAAATTTTTACAACCTGATCCAGTGGAGCATGATTCAGGGAGTCGATATTTTTGACATTAAAACCGTAAGAATCCACCAGCAGGCGGAACATAAAGGTGTCTTCTCCTGTTTCAGTCAGTGTAATCTCAGGGGTTGCTGCAAGCAGATCCGTATCGGGACATGCACGGCAGTCTTCCAGAAATGCCGGTAAGATGGACTGAGGCAGAGCTTCGATATGGTAAACTTCGTCACTGCCGCGAAGAACTGATCCGCCCTCGGCAATATAAAAAATACGGTCCGCTACAGGCGCAAACAGCTTCTTAACACTGGCGTACTGACGTCCGCTGGCGATACAGAATACAATTCCTTTATCACATAAAGCGGAAATTACTTCATAATATTCGGGGTTAATTGAGCCGGAACCATCTTTTACCAGAGTTCCGTCCACATCACTGGCGATTAAACGTATCATGAATTCTCCTTTTTGGCGGGGAAAATGCATGTCACAGCGAAAATGCCGGGTAGCATTTTCAATGCTGCTATGCAAAATCCATTTAATAGTACTTACTGCCGAATTATAACAAATGAAGGCTTCTGCGTCAATCGTCTGCCTGTCAGTCAGTCCGTCAGTTAGTCTGTCTGCCAGTCTGATATGCCTGTCCGTCAGTCTGAATATTATAACTTCAGATGTCTGTTAAAATTGAAAATTGTGATTGACAAATGCATTGTACCATTGTATTATTTGATTAATACAATGGTACAGGAATACTGCTGATATCTTGTTAAAATGCTGCTGATACAGTGTGGTTCTGTAAAAATTAAGACAATCTTAATGATTTTTTTACTTAGATTTAATCTGAACTGATGGGTAGATTTAAAATATCACTGCTATACTGAAGTTGTTATAAAGGCAGAGAGGATGTTAAAGCAATGGCTGCTTTTTAAAATTTTTGAAAAGTTGAAGACTTGAATTGTTTTCTTTCGTTTAAATAGGTGTAAGGACAACAGAGAAAAGCAGGACAGGGGCTTTGAAACACGAAAAAGGTGTTTGCGTATACAGACTGTACCAATATGAAAACAAGGAAAAGTAAAAGAAAGCTAAAAGAAAATTAAAGAAAAACTAAAAGAAAACTATTTGTTTGCTTCTGGAGGAGAAGATATGAAGATATTAATTACAACAGAGTGGTATAAACCGGTTATTAATGGAGTTGTTACCTCCGTTTTAAATTTGCAGAGAGAACTCACCGATATGGGGCATGAGGTTAAGATATTGACACTTTCCAATACAAAAGACTCTTATACAGAGGGGGATGTTACTTATATCGCTTCTGTAAGCGCAGAGCTTGTTTATCCGCAGGCAAGACTTGCAATTGGTATGTGGAGTGAGGAGATTCGGAAACTGATCGCATGGGGGCCTCAGATCATTCACTCTCAGTGTGAATTCAGTACATTTCTTATTGCAGGAAAAATTGCAGGAGAACTTAATATTCCGATCGTACATACCTATCACACCGTATATGAAGATTATACGCACTATTTTTCACCTGTTAAAAAATGGGGCCGCGCGGCAGTTTCCGCATTTACCAGAAAGGTGCTTTCCCATACTCAGTGCGTAATCGTTCCAACGGAAAAGGTGCGGCAGATTCTGCTGCGATATGGTGTTGCAGAGGAAATCAGAGTTATTCCGACCGGCATTGATATGGAAAAGTACAGTCATACACTTTCCGGAGATGAGCGTGTCAACCTTCGTCTTCAGCTGGGAATTCCTGTTCAGGCGGGTGTGGCTGTATTTGTAGGGCGGCTGGCGCAGGAAAAGAATCTGGAAGAGATCATTTCCATGCTTTCTCTTGCAAAGCCTGAAAATTTCCGCCTTCTGATTGTCGGAGACGGCCCGCACAGACAGGCGCTTGAAGCGTATGTGGATGAATGTGGAATAAGAGATATGGTCATTTTCACAGGTATGGTTTCACCGGATGAAATTTATAAATATTATCAGGTCGGAGATGTGTTTGTCAGTGCATCAACCAGCGAAACGCAGGGGCTTACCTATGTGGAAGCGCTGGCCAATGGACTTCCCGCTCTTTGCCGAAAGGATGAATGTCTGAAAGATGTGGTGAAAAACGGAATCAATGGCTGGCAGTATGAAGATTTTAATGAATTTTCGGAAAAACTGAAGCTGTTTTTGAAACCGGAAAATAGAGAAATGCGTTTCAAAATGTCCGTGAATGCCAGAGAGGGTGTATATCAGCGTTATTCTTCAGGCTGTTTTGCCGCAAACGTTCTGGATGCATATGCAGGAACGATAAGAAAGTCAGCTGTATTCGGAATGATGCGGGCAGTGTAAGGAAATACAGGCTGCAGAACAGAAGTGACAGAACAGAAATGATAAAGCAGAGAGGAGTGTTTCAGATGAAAAATCTGTCGGGGATTGTGACGATAGGTACAATGGCGGCGCTTGTGGCCTTTGTGATATATGGATTAAAAACGGGAATTTTTTATGATGCGGAGTCATTGAAACAGTTTATTGCCGGTTTCGGAATAACAGGGGCTTTGGTATTTGTGATATTTCAGGCGGTTCAGGTTGTTTTTCCTGTTTTGCCGGGAGGAATCGGATGTCTTGGCGGTGTTTTGATTTACGGCGCGTATCAGGGATTTCTTTATAACTATATCGGCATCTGCATTGGTTCTGTGGCAGCATTTCTGATTGCTAAAAACTATGGAAGCGCTTTTTTGAAGAAAATATTCGGGGAAGAGCTTCATGAAAAATATGTCAGATGGGTCGATCACAAGCATTTTGACAGGCTGTTTGCACTGGCGATTTTCCTGCCGGTGGCACCGGATGATTATCTTTGTTACCTGGCGGGGACTACGAAGATGACATTGAAGAAATTCACGGCAATCATTCTGCTGGCAAAGCCTGCGGCGATTGCTGCGTACAGCCTGGGGCTGACAACGTTGTTTAACTGGGGAGTAACTTTACTGAAATAGCAGTTTGCGAAGAAGGATGGGAGTGAAGCATATGAAGACATTATTATACACGGGAGATCAGAAAATTGTATCAAAAAGCGGCGTGGGGGAAGCGGTGCGCCATCAGAAACGGATTCTGGAGCTTATGCAGTATGAGGAAACTGAAGATTATAAAATGGATTATGATGCAGTGCATATCAATACCATTTTCCCGGGTTCTCTGCTTATGAGCAGACGCGCTGCCCGACAGGGAAAAAAAGTTATTTATTATGCGCATTCTACAATGGAGGATTTCAGAAATTCTTTCACAGGTGCGAATCTGATTGCTCCTCTGTTTAAAAAGTGGATTACATTCTGCTATAACAGCGGTGATATTATCATTACTCCGACCGATTATTCGAAGCAGCTGCTGGAAAGCCGCGAATATCGTATTTGCAAACCGATTTACAGTCTGTCTAATGGTATTGATACTGCATTCTGGAAGCGGGATGAGGAGGCGGGAGCGCGCTTTCGAAAAAAATACGGCATTTGCGAAGATCAGAAGGTAGCGGTATCTGTAGGACATTATATTGACCGGAAAGGCATTTTGGATTTTATTGAAATGGCAGGTCAGATGCCGGAAACGGAATTTTACTGGTTCGGTTATACAAATCTGAATGTGGTTCCTGCTAAAATCCGCAGAGCAGTCCGCACAGCGCCTGCCAACGTGCATTTTCCGGGTTATGTGAGCCGTGAGGAGTTAAAAGAAGCATATTGCGGAAGCGATGTATTTTTGTTCCTTACCAAAGAGGAGACGGAGGGAATCGTTCTTCTGGAAGCGCTGGCCTGTGAAATCCCGGTGGTTTTACGTGACATTCCGATTTATAAGGACTGGCTGTGGAACGGAATTGACGTATACAAGGGCCGTGATATAGAAGAATTTAAACAGGCCGCAGAAGGTATCTTTTCAGGAAAAGCCCGGAATTTGACGGCGCAGGGGCGGAAAATGGCAGCGGAGCGGGACTATAAAAAGGTTGCCAAAAAGCTGAAACGGATTTATCAGGAGAGTGGAATTGAGGTGCAGGAGTACACGCTGCCTGCGAAAGAACATCCGGCCTCGGGAGCAGCTCTTTTACAGTCCTGAAAAGTATGTCACTATAGTACTATCTTTTTACAGTCCTGATAAACATCTCGCTACGCTTTTGCCTGCGGTTTCGCCGCTTTGTTTTGCAAAATACCAGAGGCCGGGATTGGGAGTGGCTGTTTGTGTATTCTGAATACAGTCGCCGGCAGCATAAATACAAGGGATACTGGTTTCCATGGAATTATTTACCAGAACACCTCGATCACAGGCAATACCGGCATTTTGAGCAATTGCAGTATTGGCGCGGATACCGCAGGAAATTAATACAAAATCAGCGGCGAACCATTCTTTTTCGGTTTGGACTCCGGCGGCATGAGGCGGCAGATTTTCAGAAGTATTTGTGATTTCACGGATTTTAGCGTTGGTTCGTGTCTGTATGATTCCGTCCTGAATCAGTTGTTTTAAAGTCCGATCTGCTTTTTCCTCTGCAAGTCTTCCTTTTAATGCATTTGCGGCTTCCAGAATTGTTACCTGACAGCCGGCCTGATACAAAAGCCAGGCAAATTCCTGTCCGATAGCGCCGCCGCCTATGATAACGGCTCTGCGTCTGCTTTGCAGCTGGCTGTTCAGTTCACTTTGCAGTTCGTTTTGCAGTTTATTTTGCACTTCACTTTGCAGTTCGTTTTGCAGAGAATGATAATCTTCCAGTGTCCGCAGTGTAAAGACGCCGGGCAGATTGACATTTTGAAAGGGAGGTACAAAGCTTTCTGCTCCCAGAGCATAAATACAGTGTGAAAAGGACAGCGATTCAGGGAGAGTTCGGGAAAATCTGTCTGTGAACAGGATTTTTCCTTCCTTGGGCAGCAGTTCGGTTATACAGCTGTTTGCAAGCAGGGAAATCTGTCGTCTCTGATACCAGTTTTCGGTATGGAGAAAGATATTTTTCTCCTGAAAGCTGCGAAGCGGCATTTTACTGAGCGCAGGTTTGCTGTATGTGAGATATGGCTCCTGAAATATCATGGTGATTGGCACAGCCGCGTTTTCCTTTCGAATGGTTTCGGCTGCACTCAGACCGGCAATTCCGTTTCCAAGAATTACAATGTGTTCTTCTTTTTTAGTCATAGTAATCTCCATTCCGCCGCCAAACCGGCGGCTTAATAGTAATGAACGTTTTGCTTTTTTTATGGTGGATTCTCTGTGATTTGCAGGGAAGCTGTAAAATGAACTGTGATATCAGGATGCTCAGAAATGCGTAAAAAATACAATAAAAAATAGTAGAATTTTTCTCTCTCGCACAAGATAGATTTAAGTCGGTTGAGGGATTAGAAAACGCCGGAAACCCGCATAAACACTATGTTTTTGCGTGTTCTCGGCGTTTCTTTTATCGCCTGTTTTGGTGGTGCTTTTTCGGTAAATGGTGCCCAAATGGTGCCCAAATCCCATGCGGGGCTATAAAAGGCTATAAGAAGCAGTAAAAGGATAAGGCGGTTAAAGCTCAATTTCGCTGCTTTTTTTCTTTGCCGCGCTCTTTGCTTTCTTCGGCTCGGCTTCCTTTGCCTTTGCCGGGTCTGCCTGTTTGACAGCCCCATGATAAGCGTCCAGGACTTCTTTTTTCCGTTCAAGCCGCACGTCAACGTAGCGGGCAGTAACGGCTTCAAAGTTCATAGACAGCCCAAGCGATACGCCAATTCCCGCAAGCGTATGTCCTAATACTTCGCCTACGGTGTAGAAGTCGCCCGTCAGTTGGTGCATATTCGTAGCCGCTGTATGGCGTAAATCGTGAAAGCGGATATGCGGCATATCTAAATCTTCAAGCAGCTTGCCAAACTGTGAAGATACCCACGACGCGGAGATAGGGGAGCCGTCCGGCTTCGCTACAACAAGGTCATTGTCATAGTAAGGCTTTCCGTCTTTTTCTGCCTGTTCGCGCTGTGCTTCCTGCATAGCAAACTGTTTCAGAAAGAACGGGCGGGCAAGCTCTGTAATCGGTAACGTGCGCCCGTTGGATTTCGGCGGTGCCATTTCCTCGATAACTTTTGTTTTCGGTGGCACCTTAAAGGGTAGCTGCTCGGAAACGTCAAAAGTGTTGTTTTCCAAGTCAACATTACGCCAACGTAAGCCCAAGATTTCAGAACGCCGCATACCATAAAGCCCTCCTAAAATGACGGGCATTTCCCACACCGTACCCTCGACACGCTGCATAAGGGCTTTTACCTGTTCCGGTGTGTAAGGGTCGGGGGTCTTGTCGCTCTTTCCAAACTTCGTCAGCGTGTCCTTTGCCGCGTTGGTTTCGATATAGCGGTATTTGCGGGCATGGCTTAACGCTACGCTTAAAACACGTTTTGCCCCGGCAGCGGTGGACGGTTTCAAGCCTTTGTCGATAATCTGCTGAAACATCTTGTCTACCATAGCGGGGGTAAGCTGGTTGAGAGCAACGCCGCCGATATAGGGATTGATATAGTTTGCAATCGTCCTTTTATACCCGTCATAAGTAGAGGGGCGCAAGTTCACTCTTGCATAGCTTTCCACCCAATCGTTAAGGTAGCTTGCAACGGTCTGTTTCCGCTGTGAAGTGATTGACGCGATTTGCCCCGGATTTTGGAGCTTCGTTTTCATTTCCGCTTCATGCTGCGTTGCTTCCTTTTTGGTGGCAAAGCCCTTTTTCGCATAGGATTTCTTTTTCCCGTCGGGGGCGGTGTACTTTATATTCACGTCGTAGACTGTACCCGGTCGCCCGGTCAGTACGCCGTTGCTGTCGCGTTTGTTCTTAACTTGTCTTGATGATACCGCCATGGCTTAACCTCCCTGTCGTGCCGGGGGCTTTGCCGCTTTCTTTGCTCTGTGGTACCAATCCCAAATAGCAGCGTCGGCAATCAAGCGGCGGTTTCCATTTTGGATATATTCAAGCTCGCCGCTATCCATAAGCTCGCGCAGCTTGTTTTCGCCAATGCCGCTAACCTTGCTCATTTGCTCTACTGTTTTCAGCATAGGCAGCAAAGGGGCGGCATAGCTTGTAGTTTCCTTTTTTGCCATAGAGATTACCCCCTTTCGTAAAAATGGCAAAAGGTTTGTTTACGAAAAGTGGGTTTTCATCAGACGGTCGATTCGCTTCTCAACCTCACGGGAATTGCACCCCTGCGCGGTTCTCGCGCAGCCCTACCCATTGCCTGCGACGCTTTGAACGCTCGGACTGTGGCTATAAGGGAGTATCATTATGTATTCTGCGCGTTATCGCCAACAGGCTGCTAACCCTGTTTTCCGGCGTCGGTGTTGGTCGCTCGGCAATCCGGGGCGGGGGAAGTCCCGCCGGGATTGCGTCATGGCGCACCCGCCGCATGGCTCGGCGCAAAAGGAACGTATCTGATTTACCCTATACTGCGCCGCCGTTATCTTGCGCCGCTTTCTTTGTCAAGGTGCTTTAGCCGCGCAAAGTGGAAAGGGGAAACACTTTGCAAATACGGCTTTAGTCCTTATAGATTTTGAAACTAAGGACAGCCTGCATGAGCTTTGCTTGCAGCCGTTCCCGCAAGTCCTCGTCTATGCCGTAATAGGTATTGCCGTTCTCGTCACGGATTTTCCGCATAGACAGGTGGGCTATGTAGCTTTGGTAGTGCTGCATTACAATTTTCATGGCGTCGGGGTCGCCCTTTGTCGCGGCTAAAATGACCGGGTAGGGTAACAAGCCGCGCTCATTGTCATTACAATTCGTTCCATTCATCAGCGCGTTCCTCCAAATATCGTTTTAGCAGTTCAAAAGAGCTTGTCCGTCTATACTGTACTGTGCTGCGGGGTACTTTCATAAGCTCCGCGATTTCAGCGTCGGTCATGCTGAAAAAGTAATACAGTAAAACGGCTTGCCGTTTTTCTTCCGGCAAGGAGTGCATTGCTTCGGCAAGCAGCTTCGCCGTAATCTTCAAACCGCCTGCACAAAAAGCGTCCTCGTCCTCATTGACAAAATATTTGTCAACGGTATAAAGCTGCTTTTCCTCATGCGGGGCAAGGTCTGAAAAGTTGACTTCGTGCTTTCGCCGATTTCTGCTTTCCCGGCAGGCGTCAATCAGTTCATTGCGTAGTGTGCGTTTGCAGTACGCATTAAACTCACATCTCGTCTGCCATTCCAACCGATTAGGGTAGTCCATGTTCTCACCCCCTTTCTTCCCGGGGGCGGGTTATTTATCCCCTTTCGGCTGCCTTCCACGGACGCGCCGCAGATTTGCCAAACGGAATAGAAAAGTTTTTCAAAAAAGTTTTGAAAAACGCAAAATGCGCCCGTCTGCAAAATACAGACGAGCGCAAAGGAAATGTAAGAAGTATTTAGATGTATTGACAGTTCATATTCATGGCCGGAATATTCCAATGGTGGGTAATGGCTTTTTTTGACCGTAAGGCGTTAGGCGGGTTAGGGTAAATGAAAACAGACACAGCGGCACCTCCTTGATACCGCCGTATCTCGTCATGTCGTCATTAGTTTGTGCAGATACAAAGAAACGGCGGCTTTATTTCCTCAAAGCCGCCGTTTCAAATAGGCGTGTCAAATCATCTGCTGTACGACGGCTTTTTTTCTTTGGCCGTCGTCCGGCAGTTTGTTTCATGTTGATTTCGAGTCAATTTCTTTATTTAGGCCATCCTAAATAAACCGCAATCAGAATAAATACGATTCCCAACACAATCAGGATGATAGGCCAACCTTTTTGCTTCCTGCGTGAAATCCCAAAGGCAATAAGAAATACTCCCAGCAGCATTGACGCGATCATTGCGAAAAATCCCATTTTATTTACTCCTTTCAAGATGAATTACTCTATCGTGCCGATTGGCTACTTCCAAATCATGAGTTACCGTAATAATGGTGGTGTTAAACTCTTTGTTCATTCTGAAAAGCAGGGCTACAATTCTTTCCCTGTTCTCCACATCAAGGGAGGCCGTAGGTTCATCGGCCAAAATTAGTTGAGGATTCATAATGATTCCTCTGGCAAATACAGCTCTGGCCTTTTCCCCGCCGGAACACTCAATCGGTTTCTTTTTCAGTATGAGCCTGATCTCAATCGCGCTTATGAGCGTTTCAAAGTCCTCGGCCTGCCGTGAACGCTCCTTTTCCGAGCCAGCATAGAGGAAAGGCAGTTTGATATTATCCTCAATCGTCAGAGAATCAATGAGTGCCGATTCTTGGAGGACAAAGCCAATCCTCTGATTGCGCCATCGTGCTAACTCGTCTGTAAGTAAATGATCTGTTTGTGAGCCAAAAAGCGTGTACTCGCCATCGTAGTTCCTATCAAGAAGCCCGATAATATTGAGCAAAGAGCTTTTCCCCACGCCGGATTCCCCTACAATAGCAATCTTCTCCCCGGCATTAACTTCCAGATTAAAGTTCTTCAAGATCGAGAGCTGCGACTTTTTGCTCTTGTATATCTTTTCCCGGATTTTCAAGTCGATAATCTTCGGCATTGTAACACCTCCATTCATTGTAGTACCCCTAAAGAAATTGGCACTTTTTTGATTTTCCTCAACATACTTTCAACAATTACGATTCCGATCACAGCGTCTAACAGGACGACCACCAATAGAGCCAGCCAGTCCATTCCAATCAAGCCGAATAATCCGTAAGTGACAAAGGTGGTGTCTTTCCTTATCCAGCACCCATATCTGTTTGAAGCGGTGAACACAGAAATAACCATCAGATTGATAAAGGACAGTATTCCAAAATAACCGTAGAATACCTTTCGCAGCTTTGAATAGCTTAACCCTATCAGCAAATTGATCGTAAAGTCTTTTAACATCAAGCGGACACTTACCAACCCATTCCAAATAGAGAAACAAGTGATAATTGCAAGCAAAACGAGGGTGATTGCAGCCATGACTTTTAACGAATGGACATAATATTCATTGAAATAATCGTAGTTTTCCTGCTGGCTGAAAAAGTTGAATTTTGCGCCTAGGTTATCTTCGATAACAGTACCTAACTCTGCTGCTTCCTCTCTTGTTGTTTCCAGAATTGTTATGTCCATAAGGCCGTTCCATTGGAGGTCGATATTTGCATGGTTGATAAATTCCTCATTTACTGGAACAAGTATTGAAAAGTTGTAGTATGTTTTGGAGCTGAGCGCGTAGAAATTGGAGTGATTCGCGTTTGACTTCAAAACTCCCTGCACTCTTAAAGTTAATGGCCGTCCAAGGGCAGATTCTTCAACCGTTATTGTTGCTCCAACGGGATAGGTTTTGCTCAAACCCTTTCCGATCAAGACAGGGATTTCCCCGCCAATTTGATAGTCAAAGTCCAAATCCAAATCTGTACCTTGTAAAAGTTCAAATTGGTTTAATGTATAGTACGCCTCATTCATATAGCCCAAGGATATTTCCATATCGTCAGCGTTCGGTACAGATACCATGAATCCGTCCGTATAAAAGGCGTAGTTAAAATTGCTGCTCAAATAGTCATATACCGCTTGCGTTCCACTTCTATCAACCTTGTCCATATCAATAGGACTATGCGGGTCTAAGTTGGCGATGTAAACACCCTCTTGATTGATATATTTTGTTTCCTGATACCCTTGAAGCGTGGATAAGACCGACCGGGCAGCGGTGAAAGTTGTGTAGTTCGCCATGAAAAGCAGGAGAATCATAGCTACACCAAGAATTGCCTTTCTCAAAAATATTTTTGAAATAAAGAACCTAAAAATTTTCATATTTTTTCCGCACCTGCCTTGCTCCAATCAGTATGTAGATTATAAAAATAGGGACTAAGTAAAAATTGCCGGTTAAGCTGACATTCAAGTAAACGCTTGCCAAAGCCACCGGAAAACAGGCGAAAACAAGTATCGTGATACAATCCAGCACATACCGACTTGTGATATGAAACACGGTATCGCCCACGAGTATTCTGCAAAATATCTCTGCATTTTTCCGATGCAGCATTTGATAGTGGAAGACGATCACAATGAATGTGAACAGCAAAACGACCAAAGGCTGGTAATCAATAAAGTTTTTCAAAAAGGCTTTTAGAATGTAGGAATCCAAATCTAAAGTCTTTGCGTAATCCAAAAGCACATTTAGGGAAAAGCAGAAAATATATGCAATACATAACTCGAACACGTCAGTTAGTCTAAACAGCGATTTTTTCATGTTAGTCTTTTCTCCGTGTCAGGATGATTCCAACGACCGTTCCTATAAAAAGAAGCGGTGCCAGTCTGACAAATAACCATTCAAACGCATGAACGACTGTCCCCAGAACGGCGGTTTCTGGGTCACTAAAATCCCACCTCAAGTATGGGCTTTCCAGCACGACTAAAATTGCAGATATGATTACAATGGACACACACAATACGATGAACAGGCCATGAATTGCTTTTCGCCGAATAACCTTTTTCCGTGCGAGCTGCAAGTTTATGACCTCCAGCTTTTCGGAAATCGCTTTTAAGTCCTCGGTCGCTACTTCTGTAATAGTTTCTCCAAGTAAAGTGCTTACTGGTGTTTCAAGCGTTTCCGATAATGAAATCAACATTTCGGAATCGGGAACAGATAATCCTTGTTCCCATTTAGAAACAGTCTGTCGTACTACGTTCAGCTTGACAGCAAGTTCCTGTTGCGAAAGTCCTTTTGACTTTCTGATTGCTTTAATATTTTCACTTAACATAAGGCATATCCTCCCTTATTGGCCTTTGCATAACAGGCGGTAGGAAAAAGATATGCCGCCTGCAATATAAAGTATATGTAGACCTGCCCGTTGCGGCAAGCAACGCATATTAACATTTGCTTTTTTGCCGCAAAACTTGAAAAAATTTTTCGCTGGCTCACATCTATTGTACTCATAACCATTGGTCCCTTCAAGGTACATATGAATTATTTTAGCTAATTGATAGAACAGTGTAGACATATCCAAGAAGAAAGGTGAACAGTAAAATGTAACAGGGTGAATGACTATGGCAAAAAGACCAGTACCAGTTTATGATTTTAAGGCTTTCGGGGCTGCCATTAAAGCCGCGAGAAAAGAATACGGGGAGAGCCGCAAGAAAGTAAGCGACGAGTTATATATCTCCCCGCGCTATCTTGCGAATATCGAGAACAAAGGACAGCAGCCGAGCCTGCAAGTTTTCTATGACCTCGTTACCCGTTATCACATTTCGGTAGACCAGTTTTTCTTTCCGAATGATAACGCCGAGAAATCCACGCAGCGGCGACAGCTTGATACTCTGCTTGACAGCATGAGCGATAACGGCTTGCGTATTGTTGCTGCTACGGCAAAGGAAATAACAGAAGTCGAAAAAGACAATGATTAAAACAGAATAAGCACTAAGAACGCTATGGAAACGCTGTGTTTCTATGGCGTTTTTCTTTTTCTGTGGGTGTGTTTGGCAAAATCCTGTTTTTATCGTGGAAGAAAGCGAAAAGATGAATAGCAAGCATAGGAAGCGGGTACCCACTTCCGTATTTTGCCCGCCCTGCTCTGCGGCAGCGTCGGCAAAATTGCTTGTTGGGAAGTGTCCCAAAC
>JAUNPP010000218.1 GCA_030536685.1 Lachnospiraceae bacterium | reverse complement strand
AAACAAACCCTAACTGCTCTTTTTCACAGAAACAAACCCAAGGGCTACAATGTATAAAGACAGAGAGGTAATGCACATTACATAGCCAACGACAGAAAGGAGGTCGGAACATGGCTAAGAAAGAGCAAATCAAGATTACCGCACTGTATGAGCCTTTGTCCAGAGATGATGAGCTGCAAGGGAAATCATGTTGGCAGAACTTGTATATGTCCTGTAAATGCAAATAGTATAACGCAAGCCCGTGCTTCCGGCAATACGAAACGGAGGCATGGGCTTGTTTTTGTCTGCGGCATTCTGCCTTGGTAACACTCTTTATATAGTAATTCGCAGAGTGAATTTATTCCTTATCTTCTATTTTTATCGTTTCCGAAATTAAACGGTCGAAATCGCTTTGATATGTTCTGTCCTGCAATACACGGAATTTTTCAAATTCGCTTTCTGCAAAAGCTTTTGCGATAGCGGCGGTTACTTTCCCCTTGTCATGCAAAACATCTTCTTCGTTGAACTGTAAGAAAGCATCCAATCGACCGACCCAATCCTGCATATACATAATGTTCCCTCGACGAGCCTGCCGTTCGGCATAATCCAGATACATCGTCACAATTTCATTCAGATTGCCCATTTCAGATTCATTCAGATAGTTTTTAGCGATTGAAACATCAGATTTGCGAATACGCCCTTCGGGAGCATTTTTCCAAGTGGTCAGTCCCATATTGGTTTTTGTGCTATCAGCAGCAGACCGCAGCCAGAGTGCGGAAACACAGAGCAAAACAGAAATAAGACAAAGTAACCATTTTGCCCTCAAAAAGCCTTGTGCTGCAAGGCTTTTTTGAGGGCATTTCTACACAGACAAGGTATTTATACCCTTTGCCTGTTTATATCCTCACAAATGGTTACACACAGCCGGAACCAACAAGGAAATTATACACGGAAACCGCGAATTTTTCAATCTATGGAGGTAACCTGGCATTATTGTACAACTCAATACATCCCATAAAAATGCTGCAATCGCAAATGCACCGATAGCTAATGTGTATTACAATTTTCATGAATATTTTCCTGCTTGCGACGAAGTTAATCATAACAGTGGTTTATTCTATTTCCCTATGCCGATTCAGGGATATGATATTTTTCCTTATCTTGAAGAAAAGCCTGGAAAAACTCTGGCAGGTACAGAAAAGTTTGTTCCTGAAAAAATGGTTCTGCTGTTAGAAAGATATCAGGGAAAAAGTATAGCACTTCCGGTAATCACTGGAGTCGATGATTCAATGAAATAAAGGAAAAGGTTAATGAATACAGAAGAATGAGTGGGAAACTTGCTCCTTATTCTTTTTGATGAGGTTTATAGGATACAATAGCAATAAAGAAAAATAATGTTCAAAACAAAGGCGATTAACTGCATCCCAGTTGATTGCTTTTGTTTTGAACACTCTCCTATGCGGAAATACTCTCAACAGCGTTGAGAGAAAATCGAATATGACCGTCAAGGTCAGATGAGAAAGCCGGAATGATACAGGTATATCCTGTTGTCTGACTATTTTCATGTATGGGAGGTAGGCACATGGAAGTTGCGAAAACAAGCACAGACACCCCTTCTGTCCAAAGAAATGCTAAACTCACGGTAAACGCATGATTTTCCAGCGTCCATTAAACCTGTAGTATCGCAAAACTACGGCGGCGGAATTACAGTATTATCCTGTGAAAGGGACCTTAGAGAACGCCGGTACTTAACGATCGGGCTGTCTGAAAGACAGTTCGAGAGTTTAGTTCCGCTGCGTTCGATCAGAGCGAAAGCGAGTCCCCGAACAGGATAGTACTGTAATGGAGCCTTCACACACTTTCATACTAACAGAATAAACCGTTATTAGAAGCATGCGTTTACCGTGATGCTAAACTGTTCCCCCTGCTTTTTTCAGATAATTATGTTATACTGATAACAAAAGTTACCAGTTTCTGACTCTGCCTTTTTATACCTATCAGCAGTTCAGAAATACCACCGGGACAAGCTTCTTATTGCTAAAAATGGGAGTCTTATCGTATTCCAAGATAGACAGTACAAAAACAGGGGGAATTTATGAAACGATATACCAAATTGGAACAGCTTCCGATATTTCAAAATGTCAGGCCGCAAACACTTCAAAAAATGCAGGAACAGGGAAAATTCATTTCCATGAAAAAAGGGTTCAGCTGCTATAAAGCTGCTCAAAGGCAGGAAAATGTATTTATTCTTATGGATGGGCAGGCAATCATATATACTCTGACCCACTGTGGAAACCGGAAAATCATCTTTATCCACGGCAGCGGTGAGCTTTTAAATGAAAGTATTGTTTCAAATGACAAAGTTACGGTTTTTTGCGATCTGATCTGCGACAGCAGGCTTTTTGTGATCCAAAACCGCCTGTTTCTGCGTTTAATGGAGGAAGATTTTTCTCTGGTGAAAACGGTAATGCAAATCCAGGAACGAAAGCTCTGGCGCACCAGTCATCAGTTAAAAAACACTCTCGGCAGCATTTATCTGGAAAAAAAGCTGGCGGCCAAATTGTGGAAGCTCGCCAGAGATTTCGGCACTCCGATCGAAGGCTCCCACGATAAAGCAATCCGCATCAATATCAGCCTGAGTATTACGTTTCTGGCAGATCTTTTAGGAGCTCCCCGCGAAACAACCTCCCGCATCTGCAGAAATCTGACGGAAAAGGGATTTATACGTATAGAAAAGAAAAATATTATCGTGAACAGTATGGATGGGCTCGCAGAGTTTTATAAAAATTAGAGAGAGGGACGGTTCTTGATCCGGGACAGAGGGGTTGTCCAAGGGACGCGAAAGCCGGTATGATACGAAGTCTGACCGGGGCTAGGGGTGCTTTCAGCACCAATACGCCCCTTGCAGACTTGTATCATACCGGCTTTCGCTGGTTTTTGGATAAATTGACTCTGTCAGGGATGGGCGAACCTGGTGGGAAAAAGACGGTTGATTTGTTGACGGTAATTATCAAACTTATCATTTTCTGTAATCTGGTTGTCACGGTAAACGCATGATTTTTCAGTGTCCGTTATACCTGTCTTGTCACGGTAGACGCAAACTTTTTCAGCGTCCGTTGTA
>JAUNPP010000053.1 GCA_030536685.1 Lachnospiraceae bacterium | reverse complement strand
TTATTGCTTTCTGATTTATTGCTGTTTCTTAAGTTTTTTAATAGACTTTACAGGGAGCAGCCGGTTTTGCTGTATAAATTTCCAGCTCGGGGAATGCCTGACTCAATTTTTCAGCCATAACCGGTACAAAAATCTTTTCCAGACCAAAATGCCCTGCATCCACTACTGAAATTCCCATATCCACACAGTCAATTCCTTCATGATGACCGATATCGCCTGTCAGAAAAACATCTGCCTGCGACTGAATTACCGCATCGATCATAGAACGGCCGGAGCCGGGACAGACAGCAATTCGTTTTACAGGATTTTCCAGGCCGTCAGCCGCAAAAAGATCCACATTTTTCAGGCCAAATACCTGTTTTACATGATCGCAGAATGCTCCCAGAGCCATCGGTTCGGTCAGATTTCCTACCACACCGATTCCCCAGGGATCTTCCAGGTGACCGCTCATGTCCTCTAACGGTGATACACAGCCAAGCTGCAGCAGCGCGCCGGCCAATTCTCCCATTCCGCCGGGCATGGCATCAAAATTAGTATGCGCAGAATAGCAGGCAATATCATTCCCGATCAGCATATACAATTTTCTTCCAATCGAATTGTCCCCTGTTACCTGTTTGATTCCCTTAAACAGTAGCGGATGATGAGTCAGAATAAAATCACACTGCTTCATTACCGCATCGTAAACCACCTGTTCCGTTGCATCCAGAGCGATATATACCTTTTTTACTTCTTTTCCTGCGTGGCCTACCTGCAGACCGGAATTATCCCAGCTGCATGCATAGCTGACAGGTATTTCTTTTCCCAGATAATCAAGCAGTTCTTTAATGTCCATTTTTTCCTCCTGTAATGTCCTCCAGTGCGCGCAAAAGCTCTGCCGCCTCTGCACAGATTTCCTGAAGACGTATCTCATTGCGTTTTCTGTTTTTTTCTGAAACGGTCCTGCCGCATTCCTCCAGATTCTCCTGAATTCTCTGTTTTACCAGCAGAAGCTTTCTCTGCTCCTGCTCAAGAAATGCTTTCAGAACCGGATTCTTATGCTGAATCAGTTCTCTTCCATATATATATTCATATTCTTCCGTATAGTGCATCGCTCCCCGGGTCACATGCATAACCACATAATATTTTCCCGAATCGAGCACCATATCTTCTTTTCGGATTGCAAATCCATGGTCTTCCAGCCAGTGTCTTGTTTCATAAATCTCGCTTTGCGGAGATAAGATCCAGTCTGTCACGCTGTCCCACACATGTCTGCCTTCTTCCAGAATCTTCTGGATCAGAGCTCCGCCCATACCGGCGATCACCACCGTATCGGCCTCCCCCGGTTTTAAAGCCGTAAGTCCATCTGACAGGCGTGTTTCTATCTTATCTGAAAGCCTGCACATCGTAATGGCCTGCTCTGCTCTCGATAACGGACCGGGACGCACATCCATGGCAATTGCATTTTTATTTTTTAACGACTGTACCAGATAAATAGGCAGATGAGCATGATCGGTTCCGATATCAGCTACACTGCCGCCTTCCGGCACAAAATCGGCTATTTTCTGTAATCGTAATGACAAATTCACTCTTATGTATTTTCTCCTTTTCTGCACAATTTCAAGAATACCATCGACATTCTTGCTGCGAGCGGCTCGCCAGCTACGCTGACATACTTACACTGACATAATACATCCAAACGGCTCTACAGACTGTGCTGTACTGTAATATCACAAAACTGCGGCAGCGGAATTACAGTAATATCCTGTTCAATCCGAGCAAGAACGCGTCCCCGAACAGGATATTACTGAAAGCTTGCGTTTACCGTGTCCATAATCAGTTCTGCTATTCAGAAATAGAGAATTTTATGGTTCCAGATAGTCCCGGAGCTTACAGCTTCTGCTGGGATGGCGCAGCTTTCGCAAAGCTTTGGCTTCAATCTGGCGAATCCGCTCTCTCGTTACATTAAAATCGCGTCCTACCTCCTCGAGAGTCCGCGACTGGCCATCATACAAACCAAACCGGAGACAGATCACCTGCTGTTCTCTGCTTGTGAGCGTATCAAGCACCTCCTCCAGCTGTTCCTTCAGCATGGAATTGGTAGCTGCCTCCATAGGAACCATAACATTGTCATCGGCAAGAAAGTCTCCAAGATGACTGTCATCCTCCTCTCCTACTGGCGATTCCAGTGAAACCGGATCCTGCGCATTTTTCAGGATATCCGCAACCTTTTCAGGCGGCAGGTTCAGTCGGCGTGCCAGCTCATCTACAGACGGCTCCCTTCCAAGCTCCTGAACCATCTGTCTGGACATGCGGATAATCCGGTTGATGGTTTCCACCATATGAACCGGAATTCGGATGGTTCTTGACTGATCTGCAATCGCCCGTGTGATTGCCTGTCGAATCCACCAGGTAGCATAGGTGCTGAACTTATAGCCCCGGGTATAATCAAATTTATCCACTGCTTTGATCAGCCCCAGATTGCCCTCCTGGATCAGATCAAGCAGCTGCATTCCTCTTCCGGTATAATGCTTGGCTATGCTCACCACAAGACGCAGATTGCTCTCTGCCAGTTTTTTCTTGGCTGACAGATTCCCCTCCTCTGCTGCCTTTGCCAGGCAGATTTCCTCTTCAGCGGAAAGAAGCGGCACTTTGCCGATTTCTTTCAGATACATCCGAACCGGATCCTGAGTCGATAAGCCTTCCGGCGCAGAAAAATCCCATTCCCTGCCGACCCAATCCGACTTTTCCTCATCAAAATGATCCGTTTCCAGATTTTCTAATTCTTTTACCGGGTTCTCAACCACGATTTTATGAGCATCCAGACAATCCAGGATTGCATCAAACTCCTCTCCATCCAATTCATCCTCTGCAAAAAAATCCATTACCTCATCATAGGTAATCACATTTCTTTTTTCTGCAGCATATTGCAGCAGTTCCTGCAGTCTGTTTCTGAACCGTTGACTCTTTCCGCTCATAATATCCTCCTTACAGGGCCG
The DNA here is from genome assembly GCA_030536685.1 of Lachnospiraceae bacterium. GTDB lineage: Bacteria > Bacillota > Clostridia > Lachnospirales > Lachnospiraceae > TWA4. Next base: position 17,547 of record JAUNPP010000053.1, on the reverse strand, counting down.
CGCTGACTATAGTTTAACCTGCTACAAAACAAATTATACGTATCTGTTCCATACTTTCGCAGATACCGAAAATCCTTGAAAAAGCCTTTTATACATCCAGGGAAATATGCAGCCGACGAAGCAGCTCCTGTGTTTTTACAATCTCCTGAAATGCCATAAGGTCCGATGCATCTCTTCCCGCCAAACGTAAACTGTCAGACTTGACTTTTCGAACCAGATCCGTAAAAATCTTTTCCTTTTCTTCTTTTGTAACAGATTCCCCCAGCCCTGTGTGGAAGATCTCTGATATCATCTTATATTCCTGTTCATCATTAATAAAGTGATTGGTTAATTCAGACGGATTGATTTCCTCTGAATTTTCTAATCTTTCATAGATCAGCTGTGCCAGCCTCCGATATCCCGGCTGTGTAAAATCATCCGGTGTCACCAGCGTTTTCACCTGTCCGTAAACAGCCGGATAAGCACAAAGCCAGGCAAGCAGCATCCGCTGCGCTTTTTTATCGGAAGTATCCTTTCTGCGCTTCTTCTCCTCACGGCGTTTTTGCTCTGCTTCATCCACCTGTGAGTTCCAGGTTTCACCCGGAAGCAGATTCGCTCCCATCTGATTTACCTTTCTGCGAAGCCCCGCAGCATTCATATCATAAGCAAGCGCTACGGCTTCAATATAGTTGCTGCGCTCCATCTCCTCTTCAAATTCCAGCAGCCGTTTCGCAGTTTCCGTCTGAAAAGCGGTCTTTTGTTCCGGGTCTCTGAAATCATACTGCGACCGCAGCACACCGATTTCAAACAGAAAGCTGTTCTGTGCCTGACGAATCCGCTCCTCATAAGCCTCAGCCCCTTCTGCCTTGATAAATTCATCCGGGTCCTTATGAGGTCTCATATTTAAAACCTTCACGGAAAGCCCCGCGCGCTTTAAAATAGGAATTGCACGCAGCGCAGCATTGACTCCTGCATTATCACTGTCAAACGTCAGAATCACCTGTTTCACATAGCGCTTCATCAAAATCGCATGCTGAGGGGTAAATGCCGTTCCCAGCGATGCTACCGCATTGGTAAATCCCGCCTGATGCAGTGCAATTACATCCATATAGCCCTCGCACAGCAGAAAATAATCTTTTCTTGCTTTTTTTGCCGCATGAAGTCCATACAGATTCCGGCTTTTGTCAAACAGCTTTGTTTCAGGAGAATTCAAATACTTGGGAAGCCCGTCTCCCATCACCCGGCCGCCAAATCCGATCACCCGGTTATTCACATCCATAATCGGAAACATCACCCGGTTCCAGAAGCGGTCGTGCGCCCCCTTTTCATCCACCTTTACCAGTCCGCATTCTGCCAGAATCTCATCATGAAAGCCCTTCTGCCTCAAGTAACGATACAGATCATCCGGTGAAATATTGGAATATCCAAGGCCAAAGCCTACAATCGTTTCATCGCTGAGCCCGCGATCCTTCAAATATTGCCAGGCTCTGCTTCCCTGCTTTGACTTCAGCTGGTAATAAAAATATCTGGCAGCAAGCTTATTGGCCTCAAGCATCTGTTTGCGCCTGCTATCCTCCGCCCTCTCCTGCCGTCCGTCATTCCTGGGCAGTTCGATTCCGGCTCGCTCTGCAAGATACTCTATCGCTTCCTGAAACGTATAATTTTCATATTCCATTACAAAAGTAAATACATTTCCTCCCACACCGCAGCCAAAACAGTGATAAAGCTGCATATCCGCAGACACGGAAAAGGATGGCGTCTTCTCATTATGAAAAGGACAGAGCCCCACATATCTGCTGCCCTGTCTCTTTAATTTTACATACTGGCCGATGATATCCACAATATCATTCGCTCTGCCCACTTCATCAACAATTTCTTCTGGATAATACAAAATTATCGACTCCTCCAACCTTTTGGTACAAATAGTTCTTCAAACCGTGCTATGGCATAGTGATCCGTCATTCCCGCAATATAATCACAGACCACCTGCGCTCTGGAAACTTCATCCGGATCTTCTTCCAAAAGCGCTTCCGGCGCTGCTTTCGAACATGTCTCCGAAGCTATCTGCGAACATGTCTCTAAAGTTATCTGCGGCAGTTCTTCCGGATGTTCCATATACCAGAAAAACAGTGACGTCAGCATGTTCTGTGCTTTTTCTTCCTCCTGCTTCACCACCGGATGATGATAGACATGATCAAACATAAACTGCCTCAAACCGCTCATAGCTTCAGCCACCTCACCAGATTGAAAAATCTGCGGTTTGCCCTGACTGTTGTAAATCGTATCAGAAATCAGCGTATTCAGCCTTTCTCTGACAGTATGTCCAAGAGTATCTGTATATATAGCTGGTAAATCTGACTCAGAAAGAACGCCCGCACGGATTGCATCATCAATATCATGATTTATATATGCTATTTTATCACACAAACGCACGATTTGTCCCTCTAAAGTTATCGGACGTCCTGCCGTTCCGTGATTTTTTATCCCGTCACGCACCGCAGCCGTCAGATTCAGGCCTTTTCCATTTTTTTCCAGATATTCCACTACCCTGACACTTTGCAGATAATGCTTAAATGACAATCCCGGGTCAATCTGTTTTAATGCAGCATCCAAAGCCGCCTCTCCCGTATGACCAAACGGCGTATGCCCCAGGTCATGACCCAGGCCAATTGCCTCCGTCAGTTCCTCATTTAAAGACAAAGCCTTTGCAATCGTCCTTGCAGCCTGAGAAACCTCAAGCGTATGAGTCAGACGATTTCGATAATGATCGCCGGTCGCCGCCAGAAAAACCTGGGTCTTATCTTTCATCCGGCGAAAAGCCTTGCTGTGGAGAATCCGGTCTCTGTCTCGTTGATACTCTGTACGAATCTCGCAAAGCGGCTCTTTCCTGTCACGAACCGCCTCAGCACTAAATGCAGCATATTTCTGCAAAAACTCCCGCTCTCTCTCTTCCATCATCTGACGAATATTCACACTATGCCTCCACTTTTCGATTCCGACCAGTCTTCACACTATGCTCCCATTTTTCAGTTCCGGTGATCTGGCAAGTACTGCGTTCTGTTAATACAGACAGATTGCGGCTCTGTTAATTTAATTCTCCAATAACATCGCCTTTTTTCACAATCTCCCCGGTCTTAAAAGATACCTTTCGATATTCTCCCATCTCTGTAATAACCATGGAACTAATCAGCGGAAGACCTGCCTCTTTAATCTTCTCAGGAGAAAACTTAAGCAGAGGATCTCCTGCTTTTACCTCCTGCCCATCAGTAACCAGAATTTCAAATCCATCCCCATTCATCTCAACAGTATTCACTCCGATATGAAGAAGGATTTCAAGACCTTTTTCCCCGCGTACACAGCAGGAATGACCGGTTCTTTTCATAATAGCAGCAACCTTGCCGTCAATCGGCGACAGCAGCAGATTTCCCGAAGGCATCGTAGCCATTCCCGTTCCCAGAATCTTTTTAGAAAATACCTGATCCGGAACATCCTTTAAAGAAACGGTTTCTCCCTCAAGAAACGCATAAAGCTTTAAACCACGGCCATCTCCACCCTTATCTGTATTCTTATTACCCATTAAATCATTGATCCACTTTAACATATCGATTCCCCCTGTTCTTACAGCTTTCCAAAATTATATATATGTCTTTTAATTTCTTTTATTTCCTTTTCAATTTCTAGTTATACAGCTTTTTTTCATATTCTGCAAGTAAATCAGAAAACCGCACGATTCCAGCCGCCATTCCAATTTCCATTCCAGTACGATTCCAACTGCTATTACAACTGCCATTATACATCGACACCAGCCTCTGCCAATCGACAGTATGTGAGCAATATTATACTGACAATTTCCCGATTCGTAAATACATATTGACAGTATTTTCCACAATTTTCCCATTTTATACCAGCAAACTGAAGTCTCTTCGGCTGTAATTCTGAAATTTAAAAATGCTGCTACATGTCAGCGCCGAAAAGGCTGCTGTTTACAGCTATGCTGTGAACGTAACCCGGAAAGCACTTTCATAGAGCAGCATTTGTGGATCTGTTACCGGTCTATTTTACTTTGATTTTTACAGGTTCTTTATATTTGCTGTAGATATTGGTTTTACCGACAGTTCGATATGCGCGCACCGTGTAGTATCTGGTTTTACCGCTGGTCGCAGAAACAGTACAGGAAACGGTTTTTCCGGATTTGATCGTTTTAATCCGTTCCAGTTCCCCTTTGGAGGAGGTTTTGCAGAACACGGCATAACCACTGGCGCCGCTGATCTTATTCCAGCTCACATTCACTTTTCCCTTCTGCGTTGATTTCAGGCTGACAGCAGGCGCAGAGGGCAGCGCTTTGCCGGAAATACCCTTTTTGTAATAGCTGCTGTACACCCGCTGGTCATCTACATTCCGATAAGCACGCACCGTATAATAGTAGGTTTTTCCTGTAACTGCACTTGCATCCTTATAGCTTAATACATCTTTGACATCTTTCAGTTTTTTCCATTCTCCGCCTGAGGTTTTCCGGTAAATACGGTATCCGTTTGCCCCGGTGACCTTTTCCCAGCTTAATTTAATGGTTTTATAGTTGACAGAAGCTGTACTTTTTAACTTCGGTACAGGCAGAACTGCGGTTCCTTTGATACCTTTTGTATCATATCTGCCAAAAACCTTTTTCCCGTTTATCAGCTGATAGGCACGCACTGTATAATAACAGGTTTTTCCCGTGACTGCTTTTTCATCCTTAAAGCTTAACGATGTCGTTCCTGCCTCGGAGGATATATTGGTCCAGCTTCCTCCTGACGTTTTACGGTAAACGCGATATCCATCTGCTCCCGTGACTTTTTCCCAGTTTAACTGAACCGTTTTATAATTGATCGATTTTGTGCTTTTTAAAACAGGCGCCCCAAGCACTGTTGCGGCGGAAATTGTTTTTGAAAAATCTCCATATACCGGATTTCCTGCTTCCATCCTTCGGGTGCGGATTCGGTATTCATATGTAACTCCATTTGTGACGCTTGTATCCGTGTAATGGATAGCTGCACCTGCCTCAAGAAGCGCAAGTGTACTCCACTCTCCGCCTGCACTTCTTCTCTGAATCTCATATCCATCCGCATAGGGTACGTTCTCCCAGTACAGCTCCATATGCGTAAAATCAGAGGAGGCCGCTTTTTTCCAGACCGGAGCTGCCTGATCCTGATTCTTTGTAAAAATGAAATTCAGGTCAGCATTGGCCTTATTGGAGGAATCCTGATCTGTAATACCGGGTACACTGCCGCTTTGAGAGTACTGCCAGATATGATAGGGAAATTCAAATGTTCCTGCCTCCACATTGTAGCGTGCAAGCCACATCTGATATCCCGCATCTGTCAGTACAGAAGGCTTCATCTCATCCGTCAGCATCGACTTATTGCCATAAACCATCGCCTGATATCCCGCCTGCTCGATTCTCCGGCAGAAAGCCTGACACACCTCAGTCTGCTCCGCCAGAGTCAGTCCCGCCTGATATAAACGGCCTTTGTCTTCCGTATTGACATACTCCACATCCATTACAATAGGAAGATCCAGCTTTTTCAGATACGCCTTGCTCATATTCAGACAGAACCCGGCCTCCTCTTTCGCCTCCGTTACATTAATTGCCTGAGAAAAAATGTAAACGCCAACCTTTAAGCCAGCTGCCAGTGCGCCTTCCACATTCTTCTGAAAAAGTGTGTCTTCTCCCAATTCTCCGGTGCCATACGTACGTCTTCCGCAGCGAATTATCGCATAATCCACTCCGGCTTCCTTAACCTTTGCCCAATCAATATTCTTCTGATTAACCGGCACATCTGATACGTCCACCCCATGAGAAATATCATATCCTGCCAAAACAGAATACGTATTGCCATCATAGGGGCTCACTACCGTGGTAAGCTCCTGCTCAGAAGCCTGCGACGTACCGCTTTGTGCTGCATACCCGTCTTCAGAATATCCCAAGATTCCTGATTCGCCGTTTTTTCCACCATTTGCGAAGGAACTGTTCTCTTCATTCACACTTCGGTCAATCAAATTGCCTTCTGCATCATAATATTTCCAATACTCCGCATCGCCGCCGTCGATTGCTTCCCGTTCAGATGCCGTTAAAGCATCCGCCTTTCTTTCCTGTTCGCTCTGCGCTTTTGAAACTCTGCTGGTTTCATATGTACTTTCTGTCCGGCTATCCGTATCTTTTGCCGCAAAAACCGGCGTATTCCAGACAGAGGTCAGCAGCAGCGAAGCTGATAACAGATACAATGCCGTATTCTTAAGTTTTTTAATCATTTGTCCTCCCTTATTATAACTTATGTATGAATAAGTAGTTACTACACTTTAAATAGTACAACGTTAGAACAAAAGAGTCAAATTAAAATTATATAAACTTATTTTGAAGCCTGCTGGTTTTTGCGGCACGTATTCTGCTTTTGGATTTTAAAATCAAAAAAAAGCAGAAACCAAAACTGATTTCTGCTTTTCCTGTAATGAGACACCGGGGACTCGAACCCCGGACAACTTGATTAAAAGTCAAGTGCTCTACCACCTGAGCTAGTATCCCATCCACAAATATAAAGTTTTAGAACTTCGACTGGGCTAGCCGGATTCGAACCGTCGAATGCAGGAGTCAAAGTCCTGTGCCTTACCGCTTGGCGATAGCCCAATGCATGCCACCAAGTTAATGGCAGGGTGGGTATAGGGATTCGAACCCTAGGCCTTCAGAGCCACAATCTGACGCGCTAACCAACTGCGCTATACCCACCATACTCTTCATCAATTGCATGATGAAGCGGGTGATGGGAATCGAACCCACGTATCTAGCTTGGAAGGCTAGTGTTCTACCATTGAACTACACCCGCATTTCTTATCTGTCCGCTTTGTTTTTTGTTTTCCTCAGCGAACAGATAGAATTATACTTTAACCTGTCTGATTTGTCAACACTTTTTTGAAACTTTTTTTAAATATTTTTTCAGGGTGGATTTTTGCTGTATTTATGCGGATTTTCGGCATTTTCTACCAGAATCTTCCCCCTGGTGAACTTAGGTATTCCTGGTGAAATTCGATTTCATCCGTTTCTTCGTCCAGTTCCATGACCATATAGGCGCACTGCCTTGAAGCCTGACGCGGACTTCCGAGACTTCCCGGATTCAGGATTACAAAACCATCCTCCTGTCTTTCAAAATACGGTACATGCGTGTGTCCGTACATTGCAATATCTGCTCCGCATCCTCTTGCCATATCCTCCAGATCATATAATCCGTAATCTACACCATAGCGATGTCCATGTGTCATAAAGATCACATGTCCTCCCAGCTGGATTACCGTTTCCAGAGGCCATTCTCCGTCGTAATCGCAGTTTCCGCGTACTGCTTCCAGAGGACACTGCGTGATTTCCCTGATGTACTCTCCATGCCCTTCCAGGTCTCCCATATGGAGAACCAGATCAACCTTCTTTTCGCGTTTCATTACATCCTTTATTTTACGGACATTTCTATGCGTATCACTGATGACTAATACTTTTAACCTGCTCATCCCTATCCTCCTGTCTGCCCGAATTCGCAGATAAACTTCTGTTATTTTCCTACCTGCTCCAATAAGCTGCGGATAGCGCGCAGGGCCTTTCCACGGTGGCTGATTGCATTTTTCTCTTCAGGCGTCAGTTCGGCCATTGTTTTTCCATATTCCGGAACCAGAAAAATAGGATCATACCCGAATCCGCCTTCCCCTGCAGGTTTTTCAGCGATCAGGCCTTCCACGGTTTCCAGCACAGTGTACTCGCTTCCATCAGGCAGTACCGCGGCGATTGCACATACATAACGTGTGCTGCGTTCCTGTCCCTGCGCTGCTTTGACGCGATCCAGAATAATCTGATTTTTCTTATCATACGGCGTATCGTGTCCCAGATATCTGGCAGAATAAACTCCCGGTTCTTTATTCAGATAATCAATCTCCAGACCGGAATCATCCGCCAATACCATGGCGCCTGTTATCTCGTGGATTACGCGGCACTTGATCAGTGCATTTTCCTCAAAAGTAGTTCCATTTTCTTCTATATCAATGTCAATTCCGGCTTCACGCAGAGACAGGATTTCCTTGCCGTAATCCTGCATGATCTCCTTGACTTCCCGGATCTTGCCTTCATTATTCGATGCAAAAATCAATTTATCCGTTAATTTCTTTTCCACCATCATTTTTCCTTCTTTCCTGTACTTTCAGATTTCCTATTTTCTATTTCAAAATCTGCTGCGATCTTCTGCTCCTTTGATTGTCAGATCAACCTTTGTTTTTCAGACTTTATTCCATTTTTTGTTTCTTCAGACTTTATTCAAATTTCTGTTTCTTCAGGCTTTATTGAAATTTCTGTTTTTCTAAACTTTATTCGGAAATTTCTTCTCCCTGGGGGCGTTTTCTTTTGGGCGGCTTCGGTCCCATAAACTGGTAAAATGTGGTTTTCATCATACCGTTATAAATTTTACGAACCTTATCTGCTTTGCGTCCCATCTGCTTTTCCAGTCCGTCATAGTTGGTGATCACATAGGCAGACCAGTCTTCAAGCTGTTTAAACTGGCGGCAGAAGTCACCGTAAATAGGAGGAAGATCTTTCTTTTCCTCCAGACGCTCTCCATAAGGAGGATTTGTGATAATGAACCCATATTTCTTCGGATGGCTCAGCTCGCTGACCGGGCGTTTCTGAAAATGAATCAAATGGTCGACTCCTGCCAGACGTGCATTTTCACGAGCAGATTTGACAACCTCTCCATCCAGGTCATATCCCTGAATATCCGTAATCACATTTCTGTTTTCCAGATCCAGAGCTTCTTCCCTTGCATCTCTCCATAACCGCCTGTCGATCAGATTATTCCAGCTCATAGCCAGAAAATCCCGATTTACTCCCGGTGCGATATCTGCTGCCATCATTGCCGCTTCAATCGGAAACGTACCGCTGCCGCAGAAGGGATCTACCAGAATCCGGTCTTTTCTCCAGGGAGTCAGCATAAGAAGCGCCGCTGCCAGCGTTTCTGTAATCGGAGCCTTTGCCGAATAGATCCTGTAGCCTCTTTTGTGAAGAGAATCTCCGGAGGTATCGATCGTCACGGTCACCTCATCCTTCATAAGGAAAATACGAACCGGGTAAGCACTTCCGGTTTCTTCAAACCAGCGTGAATGATATACCGTTTTCATTCTCTCCACCATCGCTTTTTTCGCAATCGACTGAATATCCGAGGTACTGAACAATTTACTTTTAATAGACGTTGCCTTTGTAACCCAGAATTTGCCATCAAGCGGAATATAATCCTCCCACGGCAGATTTTTAATTCCCTGAAACAGTTCTTCAAACGTTTCAGCATGAAAAGTGCCTACATTCAGCAGAATTCTTTCCGTTGTACGTAAAAACACATTGCTCCTGCAGATTGCTTCCGCATCTCCCTGAAAAGTTACTCTGCCATCCTCTACCTTGAGGATATCGTAACCCAGATCATAGATTTCTTTTTTTAAAACAGCCTCTGTCCCGAAATGACAGGGCGCACTTAACTCAAATAACTGCATTTTCATCTCCAAATCTTTTTAAATCCCTTTTGTGCTGCAAATATTCAGCACTCGCTTTTATAGTTTTACTTTCGCTTACAGATTACATTATTTTAAGCATTTTGTCATCCTTTTTCGGGCTTCTGCAGCTAATCTCTTTATCTGCAGATATCAAAAATAAATTCTGCGATCTGATCCATTGCTTCATATGCTATTTTAAATGGAGACATCTGGAAAACATGCCACATGCCTTCATACAAATCAAATTTTACCGATACATGATATTTTTCCATGTTTTTTTTCAAATTAACGGAATCGGATAAAAGAATCCCATTTTCACCCGCCTGAATATAAGTGGGTGGAAATCCTTTAAAATTTCCAAATACCGGAGAAATAAGCGGATTTTCAGTGTCTTCTCCACTGCAATAGGCCCGAATCGCATTTTTCAGGTATTCCTCTGTTAAGATTGGGTCCACATCCGCCTTTGTCAGATGTGATTTTCCTTTCATGGTCAGATCTGTCCACGGGGAAAGCAGCACGATACCGCGCGGCAGAAGCCGCCCTTCTTCTTTTAGCTTCAGAACCAGCGAAAGCGCCAGATTTCCTCCTGCAGAATCGCCCGCCAGAATCACATCTCTCGCCCCATATCCAAAATGCATGAGATAATCCCACACCTTCACAGCATCGCAGAGCGCTGACGGATACGGAAATTCCGGTGCAAGTCTGTAATCAAAGCTCAGTACGTCCATCAGAGTACTGCACGCAAGCTTATTGGTAATACTTCTCGCATAGCGAAAACTTCCTGTATTATAACCGCCTCCGTGGAAATATAATATTACATATTTTTTGCTATGAGGTCTGTCCGCACTCACCCATTCAGATAATATCCCATCGATCTGAAAGCTTTTATAGACCACACCCTTATTTTTAGATAAAAGACCACTAATATTCTCCTGTGAAGCTCTCACCTTTTCCACATCATCATTTTCCACCAGCGAATGCATCCTTTTAATTGTTTTCATAAGATTCTGATTTGCCTTCAGGCTCATTTCCATGCCAGATTTTCTCCTTTCTCTTTTCTGTAAGGCTTTTCTCTCTGTTTTTATTGCCATAAGAACAAGGAAATATTATAATAATACCATGGAAAAGAAGATTATGGAAAAGAAAATTAATGAACGAAAAACGTGGTACAAATTAGATTTGTCCGCAAATGTATACCCCACTCTGCAAAGGCGGAATTTTTCAAATGTATACCGTTTATCCATTGTGCTGAAGGAAGACATCGACCCCGGTCTGCTGCAGAAGGCAGTCGACCTGACGCTCCCCCGTTTTCCTGCATTTAAGGTTGCGCTGCATAAGGGCCTGTTCTGGCGGTATTTTGAGCCAAACAACAGACCCGGTCCATTTGTCATGCCGGATATCGTAAATCCCTGTATGCCGATGTCATTTAAAGCCAATAACGGTTATCTGCTCCGCCTGTATTATTACCGCCGGAAAATTTCACTGGAAACCTTCCATTCGCTGTCTGACGGCAACGGTACGCTCTGCCTGCTTCGGACCATCACAGCGGTATATCTCCGGCTGAAAGGACATGCTATCCCTGATGGAAACGGCGTAATGGATCTTTCAGAAGCTCCCGGGCGGGAAGAGATGGAAGACGCTTATCTGCGCTACGCATCCTCCAAAGTAAAATCACCAAGGAAACGCGGAAACGCCTATCGTGTACGAGGTCACAAGGAGCCTTTTTATACTTTAAATATTATCCAGGGGCTGATTCCCACCGACCAGATTCTGCAGCTAAGCCGCTCCTATAAGGTGTCTGTAACCGAATACCTGAACGCGGTTCTTCTCTATGCTCTTTTGCAGAAACAGAAGTCAGACCGTGTTTTCCGGGAAAAACCGGTTACACTGGCAATGCCGGTTAATCTGCGGAGATTTTTCCCCTCCAAAACCCTGCGGAACTTTATCACGATGGTCTACCCTTCCATCGATCCCCGCATGGGCGATTACACATTTGAAGAAATCCTGGTACAGGTGCATCATTATATGCGCTACTACATTAACAGCAAATTTCTGAATGCCGATATTACCACAAATGTGGCAGCCCAGCAAAGCTTTTTGATCCGGCTTGTGCCTCTGTTTCTGAAGGATTTTGTAGTACGCCAGTTCTATATCCGCGTTCAGGATCATCAGTCAAGCGCCGGTCTTACCAACCTTGGAGTCGTACAGGTTCCTGAGGAAATGAAGGAGCACGTAGAACGATTTGAGGTACTGATGGGACAGCCCTTTTCCCCGCGCACCAACTGCGCGGTTATCAGCTACGGAAACGTCCTCTCCATCAGCTTCACAAGCAGTATCGTAGAAACCGATGTGGAACGTTATTTTTTCAGAAAACTCGTGCAGGATGGAATCCATGTAAAGATTGAAACAAACCGTAATATAAATCCAGATATAAACAGGAAACTGTAATATAAATCCAGAGAAGAGCTGACAATAAGCCGTAATTATGAAGGAGAACAAAATGTCTTACTGTGTAAACTGCGGAGTAGAGCTTGATAAAAGCTGCTCCGTCTGCCCTTTATGCAATACAAAGGTAATAAATCCCAATGACCCTGGCGACAGTATTTCGCCCGGGCCTTATCCCAGCAGACAGGGATATATCGATTCTGTGCAAAGAAGTGATATTTCTATTTTAATGAGCGTTATTCTCGCTGCCACCGCCCTCGTCTGCGGGCTTTTAAATCTGTTCGTTTTTACCGGTACTCACTGGGGACTTCATGTGATAGCGATCTGCATGATACTATGGGTCTTTTTTCTGCCCGTCTTTTTCCCGGGAAAGCTGCATTTCGGCATCAGCCTGCTGCTTGACGGACTGAGTATTTCTCTGTATCTGGGCATTATCGCCTGGCTGCACCCCGGAAATGGATGGTATCTCTCGGTTGCGCTGCCGCTAACCGCACTTTCTGTAATTTTAATCCTGATTTTTGCTTTCAGCCTTAAAAGCCCGCGGTCATCTATTCTTTTCCTGGCAGTCATCCTTTTTGCTGCCGTAGGAATCCTTACCGTAAGCATTGAACTTCTGGTGCGGCATTACCTGAAAGACCCTATGATGCTTTCCTGGTCTGCGGTTGTACTGACCTGCTGTGTTATTATTGACGTTACTCTGATTACGATTCTGCGGCGCACACGTCTTCGGGAAGCGGTACGGCGCAGGATGCATATTTAAAGTTTTTAACGATTTTTTCTTCGATTCCGAGTTCGGAAAGACTGGTTTCCAGCTCGATTTCACGCAGAAGAGTGCGAATCTTCGGTGCGCAGTCTTCTGCTAATTATTGTATGTCATTTTCCCGATCGTTTTTCGATATTCTCCGGGTGTCTGCCCCGTGTATTCTTTGAACTTCTGTGTAAAATAGCTCTGGCTGTGAAATCCGCACCTTTCTCCTATCTCCGCGATTGAAAATGAAGTCTCAGCCAGAAGCTTTTTCGACTGTTCCACCCGCCATTCTTTTACATATTGCATCGGAGACTGATGGAGCATACTGCGAAAGTTCCGCAGACATTCCCGTTTACTGACAAATGCTGCTTCCGCAATTTGGGACACGGTCAGTTCTTCCGCAAAGTTCTGCTGCACATAGTCGAGCATTTTCCGCATACGTATCGTTTCCGGCGAATTATTGCCGCTTTTCTTGTGCTCCGGTATCGAGATTTTCAGCCGTATCTGCAGAACAATTTCCGACAATGCATTTCTTAAAAGCAATTCATATCCATATTCCTGATCGGCACAAAGCTGACAGCATAGACGAAATTTTTCCAGAATCAGTTTCTGCCATGGAGTATCCGTTTTAAAAACAATATAGGAAATATCCGGGGATTCCACCAGAGGTTCGATATATTTTTTCTGGAAAATACTTCCTTCCGTGCCATAAAGCAGCGTCGGATGGAACAAAAGATTCGGCATATGGCATCTGCTTTTGCCTGTATGCCGATAAGAATGAAGCACACCTGTATTGATCAGGATACCCTCTCCGCAGGATAATCTGATTTTTCTTTGGTTAATTCCGATTTCCAGCTCACCCTCTTCGATATAAGCAAACTCCATCTCATCATGCCAGTGCCACGGATACCCGTTTTGCCTGTATTCGTCCACATAAAAAGCGCAGGGAAGCCCATCTGTTGTATGTATAAGCATTTCCCGCTGATTTCTGTCACATATAGCGCTCATATCCTGCCTCCCCCAAATTTATATTTCACTTGCGAAACTCCTGTCCTGGCGCTTTTCTTATATAATATGTCCCGATTTTGATACCCCCCGGCCATAAAATATTATAGAATAATACCTGTTGATTTTCTAGAAAGGATGTCCAAAAATATGATTTACACCTCCATTCTTCTCGTGATTATTTTTATCTGTTATATCGGGCTCGGTGTTCCGGACTCGCTTCTGGGGGCTGCGTGGCCCGCTATTTATACGGAGTTTGGCGTACCTGTTTCTTCTGTTAACCTGATAACCGTTCTGATTTCAGGCGGTACGATTCTGTCCAGTCTTGTGAGTGCGGATCTTGTAAAGCGCCTGGGAACCGGAAAAGTCACTGCAATCAGCACAGCTATGACAGCGATTGCCTTATCCGGTTTTTCTATTTCGCATAACCTGCTCTGGCTTTGTATTTTCGCTATCCCGCTCGGCCTCGGCGCAGGTTCTATCGATGTTGCCCTGAATAACTATGTGGCGCTGCATTATAAAGCATCCCACATGAATTTTCTGCATTGTTTTTATGGAATCGGAGTTTCCTTAAGCCCATACCTCATGTCGCTGGCGCTCTCCTCCAACAATAACTGGCGCGGCGGATACCATTCGGTTTCTTTTCTGCAATGGGGCATCGCCATTATGAGTATTCTGGCTCTGCCGCTCTGGAAAAAAGTAGAAATCCATGAAGATTTTCAGGAAGAACCTCACCGAAACGTCCGATTCCGTGATTTATTAAAAACCGCTTCGATTCGTTCAAGCTGCAGCATCATGATTGCCTCCTGCGGAATTGAATCGGTCTGCCTTATATGGGGCAGCACCTATCTCGCACAGGGAAAAGGACTCGCGCCTTCCTACGCCGCAAAGCTTATCACGCTATACTTTGTCGGACTGACACTTGGGCGTTTTCTTTCCGGCTTCCTGGCGCAGCGCCTTTCAAGCTGGAAAATCATCCGCCTGGGCCAGCTGATCGTTTTATTCGCTGTTATCCTGCTGTTTTTACCAGTTCCCGGTATCGGCGCGGCATTCGGACTTCTTCTGGTCGGTCTCGGAAACGGACCTCTGTTTCCCAATATGACGCACCTCGCTCCCATATGCTTTGGAAGAGATATCTCCGAATCCGTCATCGCTTTGCAAATGGCAGGTTCGTACTGCAGCATCCTGCTGGCACCGGTAATCTTCGGACAGATGGTACAGCATTTCTCGATTCATCTGTATGCGCCTTTTCTCGCTCTGCTGTTTGTCTTTATGATGATTATGAGCAGAAAAATGCAGAAACTCACGGATGTTCGCTGATGCTGACGGATGTCTGCTGATACTGGCAGATACCTGCTGATGCTGACAGATGTTTACTGGTACTGACGGATATCTGCTGATGCCAATGATACCAAGCATATTGATTACGATTGCCACAATACTTAAATCCTTATATCATCATTGTAGCAATTTCGATATTGGTATGCAATTGATTTTTTCTTTACTGATTGTACATGTTACCGTTCAGAGATTTTGGGACAGCTTGCCGGTCTTTGCAGTTTTTACTGTCATAAGATGCTGAACAGCTGTAAAAACATAAACTATTAAAAATGGCGCATCAGCTGATTGCTGTGCGCCATTTTTCGTTATTCAACGACTGGTGTCTTATAAAAAACTCTCTTTCTCCTCTCTACAATTCTCCATAGCAATCCATAGATCTCCACAGTTCTTTATAGTTCTCTATAATTCCTTATAGTTCTCCATGATTCTCTATAGCTCTTTATAAACGATTCACTGCATCCATTGCTAGCAGTGAACGCTCGCACTCTTCCGCAGATAATGTTATCTGCCAGCAGAGCGGACTATCCTTCATATGCTTTGCAGCATAGCTTAACCCATTTGTTTTTTCATCCAAAAAAGGTTTATCAATCTGCTGAGGATCACCAAGCAGGATAATCTTCGTACCCTGACCTGCTCTCGTAATAATTCCCTTCACCTGATTAGGTGTCATATTCTGTGCTTCATCAATAATCAAATACGTCTGCGCGATGGAACGTCCTCTTATGAAGTTCAAAGCTTCTGTCTGAATGATTCCTCTTTCAAATACTTCCGCTATTTTATCGCTTAGTTCGTCTTCATCCTCATATCGCTTTTTATCATCAGAATCCAGAATCTGTTCTAAATTATCAATAATCGGTCTCATCAAAGGAGCTATCTTTTCTTTTTCATCCCCCGGCAAAAATCCGATATCATCATCAAACTGTGCATTTGGCCTGCAAACAATTACACGCCGGTACTCTTTTGATGGGTTATTATACACTTTTTCCATCCCAACTGCCAACGAGTAAAATGTTTTTGCTGTTCCGGCCATGCCCTGTATAATAACAAGCGGGGCTTCATTTGCACCTGCCATAAGCGCTTCCTGCATAAAATACTGTCCGACATTTCTTGGTGAAACTCCATACGGCTTACTTTTTTTATAAACTAACGGAACAATTTTATTACCTGTAACCCTTCCAAGAAGTGTTTTCTTAGTAGACTGATCCGGTTTCAGAATCACAAATTCATTCTCATGAAATTGAAGACTAATATGATTTCCCTCCTCATCGCTCTGATAAACATCTTTAAGCAGTACTCCTTTTTTCTTAAATTCTTTTATCAGTTCTTCAGGAAAATAGGCTTCTGTTCGCCCTGTATACTGGGCATCATCGTCCGAAATCTGCTCTTTCTCAAAGTCCTCTGCTTTTATTCCAAGCATCTGCGCTTTCAATCTTAAGACCAGGTCTTTTGATATCAAAATCACCTGATTCTCATTCTCTTCTTCACTCAGTCCTTTACATACCTTTAAAATTCGATTATCCGGCTTATCGTCAGGAAGATCTGGAGGCAATTCTACATTGACATAATTCTTTTCAATTCTTAACATACCTCCACCAGAAAGCTTTACACCTTGTAACAAATCTCCTTTTTGTCTGTATCCTTCCAATTTTCGGACCGCCAGTCTTGCATTGGCCCCTTTTTCACCATCTGACTTTTTGAGTCCATCCAGTTCTTCTAATACTACCATCGGAAGAACCAGATTATTGTCCTCGAAACATTCTAATGCATACGGTGCCTGGATCAGTACATTGGTATCAATTACATAGGTTTTTGTCATATATTAAACGCTCCTTTTCTGATGGTTATCTATATATCCGGAGCTAGCGTAACATATTCTGCTATATAGCACTATCTTTTTATTGTAAAATCTAAGTGAAGTTACTATGATTTTCTATGGGAGGATGTTATATTGTTGTCATAAAATTGTACTGCGGATGTTACGTCATTGCTACAAGCACGAAACAGGCAGTTTTACCGAAGCTGCCTGTTTCTATAATCATAATATATCCACTATTTTTCCCGGTTATCTATTAAGTATTAGCTCTACCGCTTCGACCAGCTCATTACTGAATCCCTCAAGATTCTTTACCGTAATTACATCATCATGAATTAATTGTGCAATATCCCATATCATTGACGATTTTTGCAATTCAATGAGACTAGCTACTACATTTCCTTTAAAATATACTTTCCCTTTCCTTTTCCTTCTACAGGAATTACGATGTTCAATAGCCGCATGGCCTCTATTGCTTTTCCTGCTTTATAATCACCATATCCAAGTTCTTTTTTTACTTCCTTACGGCCAAAAATCTGATTCATATCAAAAGCTTCAACAATTTCTTTCACATTCTCCGAAATGGTAGGAGTCAAAATCTTATTGCAGACTGCATCGTCAATAACTTGAAACAGTGATTTTTTATGGTCAACCCGTGATTTTTCTTCCA
>JAUNPP010000217.1 GCA_030536685.1 Lachnospiraceae bacterium | reverse complement strand
CTGATTATTATGGTTTTGATGAAATTTGTTCTGATTCATAAGCTTGAGATGCAAAAGCTTCAGATAAAAAGATTTCAGATGCAAAAAATTCTGATAAAAAGTCTTCTGATAAAACTCTTTCGAGTGAAATGTTTTCAAAGAAAACAGAGCTTTTACTGGTAAAGGATTGTTTTGGATTGGAGAGCAGCATAGCAGGTTATGTAAATTTTGCAGATCTGAAGCAAAACGTGCGGGAAGAAATCAGTTCATACTATGAAAATCAGGGCAGCCTTTACAGTATAGAATCAGAACTTGAATGGGCGTATGCAGAGTATCAGAAATGTCAGAAAAGCGGAGCAGAGTATCAATCGTCCTATATAGAGCCGAGCGTTACAATGTGTGCATCGAATGCAAAAATCCTGTGTTTTGACATGAGTGTACTTAGCAGCCGCATGCAAAACGCAAAAGAATATCATCAGGGAGCAGTATTTGACAGGGAAACAGGAAAAACTGTCAGTATCTGGGATTTATTTTCTGTTTCAAAGGAAGAAGCAGTAGAAGCATTGCTTTCCTCAGTATCAGAAGAAAACCTGAAAAATGAAATGCGTCAGGCGATAAAACCGGAATATATTATACTGTCAGGGGATGAAGTGAATGTAATTTTTCCGGAAGGCGTATTGGACAGTCAGGAATACAGCTTTGTGATTGGGATAGAATATGAAGACCTGCAGGGAGTTCTTCATGACTGGGCAAATCCGGATAAACTTACAGATACTGCTAAAACAGCTTATTCTATTAACGAACTCCAAACTATGCATTATAGTACAAATAGAACAAATGAAAAAGAGCTCACAAATATATAAACATTAAACGACACGTCATTTACTGCAGTTCTATATAATGTAAAGCGTATTTCAGAGATTGCCTTAAATGTGCTTTCATCTGCTTTACGGCTTCTTCGTAATTTTTATTCAAATAGGCATGATAAATGTTCGTGTGCTCTTTTTCAATTTCTTTTTGAACAGCGAGGTCTGCCTGATACATATTGGAAACAATCGTAAGCTGGCTGCGCTGTTTTGCTGCGGCTGTGGTGAGGCGTGAATTTCCGCAGTAATCGTAAAAAACGAGATGAAAACGGTCAGAAAGCTCTGTCCACTCACCGATTTCCTCTGTGGTGAGAGTCTCCTTTTCATGAATTTCCATAGAGCGTTTTATAATTCGGTCAAGCTTTTCAATGAGTTCATCCTGATCTGGATGTTCAGAAGCGTAGAAAATTGCCAGAGCATCCATGTCGCCGATAAACTGATACAGCTCTTCCACATCATTTCTTTTGAGATTTATCACGGTAACACCTATATTGGAATAATAGTTTACAAGACCTTCCTCACTGAGACGGGTGAGGGCTTCACGAATCGGAGTGGAGCTCACAGAAAAACGCTCCTGCAGATTTTTCAGAGTCAGCTTTTCTCCTTGCGGGATTACCTGATTTAAAATATCATTTCTGATTATCGTATAAATTTGTTCGGACAGGGTAGCTTTGTTCAATTTCATCGTAAATCTCCAATTTGCATAGATTTTAAAGGTAGTATAATATGCTACCATATTTCCTGAAAAAGGTCAATTCAGAAGCAATTCTTGCTCATGGTATTCAGAAGCAATTCTTGCTCACGGTATTCAGAAGCAGTTCTTGATCATGGTAAACGCATGATTTTCCACCATCCGTTAAACCTGCGGTATCACAAAACTACGGCGGCGGAATTACAGTACGAGCCTGTGAAAGGAACCATAGAGAACGCCGGTACTTAACGATCGGGCTGTCTGAAAGACAGTTCGAGAGTTTAGTTCCGCTGCGTTCGATCCGAGCGAGAGCGCGTCCCCGAACAGGATTGTACTGTAATGGAGCCTTCACAGCCTTTTATAACAATAAAATAAACTATTATAAAAAGCTTGCATTTACCGTGAGTTTTTGATTATGCATTCAGAAGCAGCACTTGATTTTGCAAAATGCATATTGCAAAATAGAGCATATGGTGATATACTCCTACTAATCAAATACTTTAATAATATAAAGTTCAAAAGAGTGAAAATGGAGGGTGAGCATGAGAAACGAAGCTTTATTAAAAGAACTGACTCAGCTGATGGGTGTTTCGGGATTTGAAAAAGATGTTCGTGAACGGATTCGGATAGAAGCTGAAAAGTACGCAGATGAGATTTTTACGGATGCGATTGGCAATCTGATTGCAGTGAAAAAAGGAACCGGCGGACAGACCGCAAAAAAGATCATGTATGCGGCGCATACAGATGAAATTGGATTTATTGTTAAAAAAATAGAAGCAGATGGCAGATTACGTGTTGCCAATATGGGATGGAACTGGGCCGGAAGTGCGTATAATGCAAGAGTACGTTTTAAAAATGGTATAAGCGGCGTGGTTGGCTGCATGGGAAGTATTGAAGATGCAGCCAATCATGTGGAAAAGCTTTATATTGATATCGGCGCTGTTTCAAAGGAGGATGCGCTGAAATATGTAAATATCGGAGATGTCTGCGGATATTACGGAGAATATCTGGAGCTTTTAAATGATAAAATCTGCGCAAAAACTCTGGATAACCGAATTGGATGCTACCAGCTTTTGATGGCATTAAAGGAGAATGATGGTTCTTATCCCAACGATGTCTACTATGTTTTCTGCGTACAGGAGGAACTTGGCTGCAGAGGAAGTAAAGTGGCTGCAGAGCGAATCAGACCGGATATCGGAATTGCAGTAGATATCACTCCTGCGCATGATTATCCCTGTGATCTGGAAGGCAGCAATGAAGTAGACGGCGGTATTGGAATTAAAATCTGTGATCCATCGGTTGTATGCGATGAGGATGTGGTAGAGGCTATGGAAAAAGCATGTGCGCAAAACGAGATCAAATACCAGCGTGAGGTCATTGATAAAGGCGGAACAGACGCATCCAGCATGAATCTTTCCGGTTTTGGGGTGCGTGCAGGAGGAATTGTGGTAACGACCCGCTATCCTCACAGCCAGAGCGCAGTCGCCTCCAAAGCCGACATCGAAGCAGGAGTTGATCTGATAACTGCATTTTCCAGGATGAAATTCAACTGGTAACAGCCAGATTATGATACTTTCCAAGATGAAATTCAACTGGTAACAGCCAGATTATGATA
>JAUNPP010000052.1 GCA_030536685.1 Lachnospiraceae bacterium | reverse complement strand
AGAGGAAGATTAAGATTAATTTTTTGAAAGACAGAATCCTGCATAGTGGATTCAGAACACGGATTGTAACGTTCATCTTTTTCTGGCCTTCGCTGGAAATCCTATATTATTTGTATTATATAAAATTGGGAGCGAGCATACCAAATCCCGATTATGCTTTTTTTCTCACTGTCAATTCAGCAGGAATTGGCCATCTGTTTCAATCATTATGGCTATGGTTTATGCCTTTTTATTTGACCATTCTTTTTGGAGAACTGTGCATGGAAGATTTTAAAACAGGTTATGCTGTTGTTTTGCTCTCTAAAACAGGAAAGAAAAGCTATGTTTTATCCTACATAAAAGGTTCGTTTTTATGCAGCTTTTTTATGGCGTTTGCTGCGCTGGCGTTTGATTTTATATTGGTTCATATTGTATTTGCGGGAGGCGCCTACAGTCCATATTCTCCTTCAGAATATGATTCTTCCTGGCTTTTGTTTCAATATGATCATGCGTCAATTGCAAATATAGTATTTATGTTCATAACGTCGATCGTTATTTCCCTTATGGCTGTGTTCTGTACGATGACTGCCCTTGTTATCCGAAACAGAAAAATTGTGTATGGGATAAATGTAATTCTATGGCTGGTATTTGTTTTAAAGAAAAACTCTGTTGTGCTGCTGTTTCAGCCTTTTTCGGAGTATTCCCTGAAAACATTGCTTTTAATAGGAACAGGATGTACAGCATGTTATCTCCTGTCGGTAATTATACTGTACATGCTGGAGGTTTATAGAAAAGATGAGATATCGTTGGCTTAAAGGAGGGGCGATACTGATTGTATTTTTTGCAGTGGACTGGATCGCATCCGATATTCCTTATATATCTGCATACAAGAATGGAATGATTAACTTGAAAGAACTGGTCATAAACTGGTCAAATGATTCGTCAGGATATCAGTCTCTGCTGGAATATGGTTTGATCTATATGATTCCATATATCCTTTTTCTAAATGCAACAGCCCGTTATAGCACGGTAGTCAGCATGCTTCGCAGAAATGGACGCAGAGATCTGCTAAAAGAGGACTTTAAAAGTATTGCAATTTCTGCCGCAGTTTTTTGTTTGCTGCATGAAAGTATTGCCTGTTTTATGACATGTATTTTCATTCCAGAAGATATTTTGTTTGAGATACGGTGGTTCCGATTCGAAATGGTACATCTGTTTAGTTTAATTCTGTTTTATATGAATACAGGTGTTCTGTATCGCATTTTAAGTATGTTTTCAGGCGCTGTAAAAGGAATCGGATTACTATTTGGTCTATGTGCCGCAGAATTTTATGTAACAACGGTAATGTCATCGGGATGGCAGCCTTATTGTGATGTGGTTTTGTTATACAGGCTTCTGATAAACGAAATTACCTGTCCTGATGTGCTCCTGGCTATTTTCCGACAGGCTGTTTTTATGTTCATTCTGCTGATTGCAGAGGATGCTGTTTTTTCAGGAAAGGATATTTTGGAGTTTGAAATATTTACATAACAGAAATGGTATTGCTTTTTTTATCTATATTCTATCTGCAGTCGTTCAAAGAGTATATTTTCATTTTTCAGGAAGAACGGTCTATCGATATGCGTTTGCTTATGGATTATTTCAGGAAGAATATACAGAAGGGATTCCTTATATGGATCTGTTGGCTGTCTGCCTTCCGATTGTCTTTTTACTGCTATATTTTTCTGGAAATTATGTCTGTTATGTGGAAGGCTATGGCAGGCTGTTAATGATTAGAAATTATTCCAAAGGCAGAATGATCGTGCAGCAGTGTTTTTTTATGTCTGCTGCTCTTCTGTTTTTTGAGGTTATTGAGGTTCTGATATGGGGGATTGGCGATCAGGGGTATGAATGCTTCAAAATACCATTGTATCAGGTTTTTATTACATATTATCTTAGCTTGTGTGCAGCAGTATTTTTGCAGTATCTGCTGGAAACCTTTTTGTCAGTACAGGCAGCAAATCTGATGACGATAGTTTATCTTGTAACATCAGAGTTTGTTATGGAAAAAGCAGATGGAAGCTTATTGGCATTTGTGTTCTTTCCGGCGTTTATAACTGTGGAGCATGGCAGACAGAACCTAAATTCTATCTATGAAATATCTGGAATCTGGCTGTATCTTGCATTTCTGAGCATAGGATTTATTGCTGCATCTGTATGGATATGCAGAAAAAAAGATATTTATTAGTCACTGTTCACAGTAACATTTATTAGTTGTGAGCGATTAACGAGGGAGATTGAAATGGTTGAATTGATTGATATTTGTAAAACAATAAAAAAAAGAAGTATTCTGGATCATATTAATTACCAGTTTGAAAATGGCAAAATTTATGGATTGTACGGCCCTAACGGTTCAGGAAAAACCATGATACTTCGTGTGCTTGCCGGTTTGGTTGTGCCGGATTCAGGGCGCGTACTGATTCATGGGAGAGAACTTCATAAAGAAATTTCTTTTCCGCCTTCCGTTGGGTTAATAATAGAACATATGGAACTGCTTCCGGCATACAATGCTGAGGAAAATCTTCAATTACTTGCGCGTATCAGTAAAAAGGCAGATGAAGAAGATATTAGAAAGATATTGAAAGATGTTGGCCTGGAAACCAAAATCCCTGTAAAGAAGTATTCCCTTGGAATGAAACAAAGATTGAATATTGCGCAGGCTATATTTGAAAAACCGGAATTGATTCTTCTGGACGAGCCAGGCAATGCGCTGGATGAAGCGGGAATCAAAACATTTCATCAACTCATGAACAGGGAAAAAGAGCGGGGAGCGTGCATTATTATAGCTACGCACAGCAAAAGTGATCTGGTAAACATCTGTGATGAAGTTCTTCTGGTTGAAAATGGAAAGTTAAAACAAGGCGGAATACAGACCGGAGAAAGGATGGATTACTGAAATAAGAGAAAATAGTCTGAAAAGAGAGGAAATAATCTGAAATGAGAGGAAATAATCTGAAAATGAAAAATATTCATAAAACTGCATTTTTGTCTGTTGTTTTGCTTTGCATAGCCGCCGCTTTTCTGGTTCAGTTTCATCTTAAAAAGAATTATAAGGAACGTTATATCAGCAACGGTGAAGTATATCATGAACAGGAAAAGACGAGTTATGATCCAAATAGCGGTCTGGAATATGCAATCGGGGAAGATGAATCCGGTGAAACTTATATTATGACCTGTGGATATCAGGGAAATGATAAAATCGTTGTCATCCCGGAGTATATCCAGGATATATCGGTAAAATATATTGGTGAGATGAGCTTTTTGTACCAGGATGAGATTGAAAGAATCGAGCTGCCGGATAGTATCACAAAAATCTGTAATTTTTCTTTTGGAAGCTGCAGTCAGCTGAAAGAGATTTCTATTCCTTCCTCTGTGCAGGAAATAGAAGATTATGCCATTTTGACGAATGATAATGAAACGAAATCGATGAAAGATATCACGATCATTACAGAAAAAGGTTCAGAGGCAGCTGAGTATGCGAAGAAGAAAAAATTGAAAATAAAATATGTCGGCAATGACATGGCGTGTGAGCAGTAAAAATAAACTATCCGATAAATAAGGAGAATAAAACAAATATTCAGATAAAATAACAAAAACAAGGGGAAAAGATCACTAAATTTTTGCTCTCCTATCGCTTCTAAATTCTACATTTGCGTTTTTTTTAACGAAGATGAACTAAAATACACGAAAAACAGATAGCCTGACCCTCAAGATTGTCGGAAAATTAACGAAAATGCATTCTGATGATTGAATATTATAGATCATAGTGATAGAATGATTAAAAATAAAAAAAAGGAGGGACAGGTAATGGCTTTGAAACAGGTTCAGACAACATGCGCTTATTGCGGTGCGGGTTGTCAGATTTTATTTACGGTGGATGAAGATGCCAACAAGATTGTAGAAGCGGCGCCTGCTATGGGGCGTACCAACGAAGGCACTCTTTGTCTGAAAGGTCATTATGGCTGGGATTATTTAAATGATCCTCAGATTCTTACGAAACGTCTCAAAAACCCCATGATTCGTAAAGGCGGTAAAAAATCTCCTTTAGTTGAGGTTTCCTGGGAGGAAGCGATTTCGTACGTAGCAGAAAAGCTGACAGAAATCAAGGAAAAATATGGTCCGGATTCTATTATGGGAACAGGTTCTGCACGTGGTGCGGGAAATGAGGCCAATTATCTCATGCAGAAATTTATGCGCGCATGTATTGGTACCAATAATGTGGACCATTGCGCACGAATATGACATGCGCCTTCAGTAGCGGGTCTACTGTATTCTTTAGGATCAGGCGCAATGTCTATGGGCATCCCCGAAATCGAGGATGCAGATTGTCTTTTATGTTTCGGCTATAATGGGGCCGACTCACATCCGATTGTTGCCAGAAGAATTGTCCGCGGCAAACAAAAGGGAATGAAAATTATCTGTGTTGATCCGCGTGTGACGGAAACCGCACGCATTTCCGACATTCATATGCAGCTGAAAGGCGGTTCCAACCTTGCTCTTGTGAATGCAATGGCTCATGTCATCTGGGAAGAGGGATTAACAGATGATGCATTTATCAAGGAGCATACAAAGGGATTTGATGAGTTCCTGAAAGTAATTGAAAAGTATACTCCGGAATATGCAGAAACAATTTCCCACGTACCGGCAGAAACTATCCGAAAAGCAGCCAGAATGTATGCAACAGGCAAACCGGCTATGATTTTATACGGAATGGGAGTATGTCAGTTCTCGCAGGCAGTTGACGTAGTAAAAGGTCTGGCAAATCTTGCTTTAATGACCGGTAATTTTGGTGGTCCTTCCATGGGTATCGGACCTGTACGTGGACAGAACAATGTACAGGGCGCATGCGATATGGGCGCATTACCGAATTCTTACCCGGGTTATCAGAGCGTAACCGACCCTCAGATTCAGGAAAAATTTGAAAAAGCATGGGGAGTACCGCTGTCATCAGAAGTTGGCTGTCCAATTACACATGTACCGCATCGTATTCT
Organism: Lachnospiraceae bacterium; assembly: GCA_030536685.1. Classification (GTDB taxonomy): domain Bacteria; phylum Bacillota; class Clostridia; order Lachnospirales; family Lachnospiraceae; genus TWA4. The sequence goes on along the minus strand of JAUNPP010000052.1, from coordinate 15,677 downwards.
TCATGAAAAAGATGAAAAGAAAAAAATCCACGCCTACTATATTTTCGGAGAAGATCCCGCACAGTCAGATCCGGATTTAGCAGAGGTGCGCGAAGCATTGGATAAATGCGATTTTGTCATAATGCAGGATATTTACATGAATAAAACCGGCTTACATGCTGACGTCATCCTTCCCGCCTCCGCATGGGGAGAAAATGAAGGAATTTACTCCAGCGCGGACCGTGGTTTTCAGCGTGTTCGTCAGGCAGTTAAACCGGCGGGCAATGTAAAGCCTGACTGGCAGATCATTGCGGAAATTTCTACCGCTATGGGATATCCGATGGAATACAAAAATACCGAAGAAATCTGGAACGAGCTGATCGATCTTTGTCCCAGCTTCCAGGGAGCAACTTATGAAAAAATCGAAAAATTCGGTGGAATCCAGTGGCCCTGCAGAGACAAATCGATGGAAGATAGAGGAACCCCTTATCTGCATAAGGATGGTATTTTTGCAACAAAAGACCATAAGGCGCTTTTCTACGGAACCGACTGGCATCCGCCTGTTGAAATGGAAAATGACGAATATCCGATGAGTCTTTCCACTGTTCGTGAGGTAGGTCATTATTCGGTTCGTACTATGACCGGAAACTGTCGTATGCTCAGAAATCTGGAAGATGAGCCGGGCTGGGTACAGATGAATCCCGATGACTGCAAACGCCTGAACCTGAAAAAAGGCGAGCTGGTTAAGATCCTTTCCAGGAGAGGATACTGCATTACGCGCTGTCTGCCGACAGAACGTGTAAAACCGGGTGCAACTTATATGACCTATCAGTGGTGGGTTGGCGCCTGCAATGAATTAACCGATTCTTATCTGGACCCGATCAGCAACACTCCGGAGTATAAATACTGCGCGTGCAGAGTTGAAAAAATAGAAGATCAGGAATGGGCAGAACGCCATGTTCAGGAATTGTACGCGGATATTAAAACCAGAATGGGTATTGATAAGGGAAAGGGGGACAGATCATGAATTATTTTGTGAAAGGAAACCCGGATCTCTGCATAGGCTGCCGTACCTGTATGATAGGATGTGTAGTTGCACATGAAGGGAAACATATTTTTGAGGTAGACCCGGATTCCTATACGTTTGCTCCCAGGCTTCATATGGTTAAAACAGCACGTCTGAGTGTGCCTGTACAGTGTAAACAGTGTGAAAATCCGGCGTGTATGGCGGCTTGCGCTGCGGGTGCAATTTATCAGGAGGATCACAGAGTGCTGATTCGTGAAGAAAAATGTATTGGATGTAAGGCCTGCATGGATGCCTGCCCGTTTGGTGCAATTGACCTGAAAATTGTAACCGGCATGACTCAGGCAGACGGAAGTGAGAAAAAAACTGCAAACAAATGCGACGTATGCCACAATATTCCAGGAGGCCCGGCCTGTGTCCGCGTATGCCCGACGCAGGCGCTTAGGCTGGTGACAGAAGAAGAACTGAATGACGATGCTCAGAAAAAACGAATGGAAGCAGCCAGAAAAGCTTCTCTGGCGCTTTCGGCACAGAATCAGGATGAAAATAGAAAGGTGTGAGGTGTCATATGAAAAAAGAATTAGGTTCCTTTGTAATCGGTGACAGTACTCGATGCACCGGATGCAAAGCCTGTGAAGTAGCCTGTTTTGCAGTGCATCAGAAGAACCAGACAAACCAGAAGAATCAGACGGCGGGAAGCAGATCCGGTCGGACGGTCGGAACCATAACGGCTCCCGTGGCTCCCAGACTTTTTCTGACCCGTTTTGAGCAGGGCTGTATGCCAGTGCAGTGCAAGCACTGTGAAGATGCCCCCTGTTTAAACGTGTGTACCAAAAATGCTCTGATCCGCATAGATCACCAGATCGTAGTAGACCCGGAAAAATGTATCGGCTGTAAGGATTGTATGCAGGCCTGTCACTTTGGAGCAGTTGCCCTGCTTCCCGAAGCTTCCGATTCTAAAACTCCGGTGTTAAAAACAGTTGCCGTAAAATGCGATCTGTGTCAGGGACGCGCAGAAGGTCCTGCCTGTGTTCAGGTATGTCCTCATCAGGCGCTCAGACTGGTAAATCCGGAAGCAGAACAGGAAGATAAACGAGTAAAGGCAGCAAATGCATTGTTTTTAACCAGAGGAAAAGGAGGGCAGGATTCATGATTGTTGCAATTGATCAGAATATTTGTACAGGTTGTCGTGAATGTGCCCAGGTCTGTCCCGTATCTGCAATTGAAGGCGAACAGGGCAAGCCTCAGACGATCAACACCGCGCGCTGCGTCATGTGCGGTCAGTGCGTACAGAAATGTAAATCCTATGTATCGATTCTGGAGCATGGAAGCGATGCTTACGAAAGAGTAAAAAAAGAAAGAAATCTGCCCGAAAGCGTTACAGAGCCGTTATTTGCAGCTCATGCAGTCTGCAATCTGGACAAGGTAATGGCTGCGCTGAAGGACCCGAAAAAATTTACAGTGGTACAGTGCGCACCGGCTGTGCGTGTAGCGCTTGCTGAAGATTTCGGAGAAGAGCCTGGAACGCTGGTTCCCGGAAAAATGGCTGCTGCTCTTCACAAACTCGGTTTTGACCGCGTATATGATACCAATTTCGCAGCCGATGTAACGATTATGGAAGAGGGAACCGAATTAATCGAGCGTGTGACAAAAGGAGGCGTTCTTCCGATGTTTACCTCCTGCTGTCCCGCATGGGTGAAATTCCTGGAAAATACTTATCCGGAGCTTACCGATCATCTTTCCTCTGCGAAAAGTCCTCAGCAGATAGGCGGCGCAATCTTCAAGAGCTACGGTGCAAAGCTGGAAAATAAGGGCGGAGAAGATATTTTTAGCGTTTCTGTCATGCCCTGCACCTGTAAAGCGTTTGAATGCGAACGCCCGGAAATGAAGGACAGCGGTTTCCAGGATGTGGATGCGGCCATTACAACCAGAGATCTGGCCTGGCTGATAAAAGAAAAGAAGATCAACTGGGATGAACTGGAGGAAATGGAATTTGACAGACCCTGCGGCGTATATTCAGGCGCCGGAACGATTTTCGGTGTAACCGGAGGCGTTATGGAAGCTGCAATTCGTACCGGTTATGAACTGATTACAGGAGAAAAAATTCCTGAACTGGATGTAACTGCAGTACGTGGAACAGATGGCGTGCGCCGTGCCGATATCAGGATTGGGGAGCTGACATTAAGGGTCGGTATTGTAACCGGTCTTAAAAATATAGTTCCCGTTCTCGAAGCAGTAAAAGCAGGTACGATCAATCTGGATTTTATAGAAGTTATGACCTGCCCTGAAGGCTGCATCAGCGGAGGCGGCCAGCCGAAGCTTTTGATGGATACAGAAGTGGAAGCTGCGTATAAACAAAGAAGGGATTCCTTATATGAGCATGACAGGGAGCTGCCCTGCCGTAAATCGCATGAGAATCCGGCAATTAAAAAGCTATATGATGAGTTTCTGGATGAGCCCGGAAGTTCAGTAGCTCATCATTTGCTCCATACAACTTATTGTAACTGAAATAAACAGTGAAGTAAGTGTATTAAATGAAATCAGGGTTAAAAGATATTTTGCCCCTGATTTGAGGTAACTTGAACTTCTGCAGGTGATAAGTTATTCTCAGAAAAAGGCTTCTCAGCGAATGTTCTGTGACAGACATGAACTGAGAAGCTGATATCAGCAAAAGATTCTTCTTTCTGTGTAAAATCAGGAAGCGGGATTGGGAGATATGGAATGAAGCATGTAATTATTGGAAGTGCAGGTCATGTTGACCATGGAAAAACCTGTCTGATTCAGGCGCTGACAGGGATTGATACAGATCGGCTGAAAGAGGAAAAAGAGCGGGGAATCACCATTGAACTGGGATTTGCGTATCTGGATTTTCCAAATGGACAGCGGGCTGGAATCGTAGACGTACCCGGGCATGAGAAATTTGTAAAAAATATGCTGGCGGGTGCAGGCGGCATGGATCTGGCTATGCTGGTTGTGGCAGCAGATGAAGGCGTTATGCCGCAGACAATAGAACATCTGGATATTCTGTCTATTCTGGGAATTTCCGGAGGTGTCATTGTGATTACCAAAACGGATCTGGTAGAGCCGGATTTTCTGGAATTGGTGATAGAAGACGTAAAGAAGCTGGTAAAGGGGACTTTTTTGGAAAATGCTCCTGTTTTACCGGCTTCTGTTTATCAGAAAAAGGGAATTGAAGAGCTGAAATCTGTTTTGCAAAAGCTTTGTGAAGAACTTCCGGAACGAAAGGACAGCAATACATTTCGTATGCCGGTGGACCGCATTTTTTCGATAAAAGGACATGGCACAGTTGTAACCGGAACATTGTGGGAAGGAAAGATCAAAAAAGAACAGGAAGCAGTTCTTTATCCGGAAAATGAACCGGTGCGGATACGCGGTATCCAGGTGCATTCCTGTGAAAAGCAGATCGCATTTGCAGGGCAAAGAGCAGCGGTCAATCTGGCCGGCAGGAAAAAAGAATCCATTAAACGCGGAGATATTCTGGCTTCTTCGGGAAGTATATATGCTACCCGTATGCTGGATGTAAAACTGACGCTTTTGAAACATACCCGTCATACTGTGAAAAATGCCAGCCGTGTTCACATTTATCTGGGAACTCAGGAAGTGCTGGGAAAGGTAATCCTGCAGGGAACAGAGGAATTAAAACCAGGGGAAACCGCATACGCACAGCTGCGTCTGGAGAAGGAAACGGCAGCTAAAAAAGGCGATTATTTTGTAATCCGTTTTTATTCACCGGTAGAAACGGTCGGGGGCGGAACAATCCTGGATGTTTTGCCGAAAAAGCACCGCAAGCATGATCCTAACGTAATCGAAGCCTTTCGAATCAAGGAAAATGGCACCGATGAAGAACAGCTGGAACTGGCCTTTCTTGAACAGCAGGGAACTTTTCAGCCCCTTGAAGAACTGGCTCGCAGATATTTTCTGAATGCTTCCAATGTACTGAATCAGGCAAAGAAACTTGAAAAAAAGGGAAAAATAGTTTGCTTAAAAGATCATATTTATCTCCACCGGGAAGAAGTGGCCCGATACCGAAAGCAGATCAGTGAAATCCTGGAAGCATTTCACCGTGATAACCCCTTAAAAGAAGGGATGGGAAAAGAAGAACTGCGAAGCAGACTGGAAAAAAGCGCAGGTATCAGAACCGGAAAGGAAACAGCATGCACAGATGCTTTGCTGCAGTTATTTACAGATAAAAAACTGATAAAAGAGCAGAACCAATATTATAGTAAATATTCTTTTCATGTAATAATTGAAGAGGATACGCAACTGCTGATTCAGGAGATAACAAATTTTTATCAGAAAGCAGGATTTGCTCCTCTTGCGACAGAAGTTTATATGAGCGAACATGAAAACTCCGGAAAATTCCGCCAGACCTTTAATTCACTTTTAAATAAGAAGATTTTAATTCGATTAAATGAACAATACTGTATACACAGCACGTACTATGACCAGGCGCAAAAAATATTCTCAGCCATGGCCGAGGAACAAAAATCGCCCATTTCCCTGGGAAGTTACAGAGACAGCCTTTCCTGTTCACGGAAAGTCGCCCTTGCCCTTCTGGAACACTTTGACAGAAGCGGATTTACGAGGAAAATGGGAGACGGACGCGTGCTGCGAAAGTGATTTTACTTTTCTGATTACTTGTCTGATTACTGTTCAGAGATTTCTGGACAGTAAGGTTGTCCAGGGGACGCAAGCAGTCTATGATACAAGTCTGACCGGGGCTAAGGGGTGCCAGCACCAATACGCCCCTTGCAGACTTGTATCATAGACTGCTTGCTGGTTTTTGCAGCTTTTACTGTCATAAAATTCTGAACAGTAACTTTTCTATACTGTATACTTGGTAGTTGTGCGCGGTAAACGCAAGCTTTTTCAGCGTCCGTTGAACCTGTAAAGTATCACAAAACTGCGGCGGCGGAATTACAGTAATATCCTGTGAAAGGGACCATAGAGAACGCCGGTACTTAACGATCGGGCTGTCTGAAAGACAGTTCGAGAGTTTAGTTCCGCTGCGTTCGATCTGAGCGAGAGCGCGTCCCCGAACAGGATATTACTGTAATGGAGCCTTTACACATTTTCATATTAATAGAGGGAAGCGTCATTAGAAGCTTGCGTTTACTGTGGCAGTCGTGAGCAGATAGTGGAAATATTTATACCTTTATGATACAATTTGATTTGGGTTTATCCTTTTTTCTGTATATTCAAGAATGCCGATGGCATTCTTGAATATAGCAGATGAACAATAAATTGTATACTGATCAACCAACGAAGGAGGTTTCAATCATGAGTTTTTATGGAATAGAAGAGGCGAAAATCAGAGAATATGCCCGTTTGGTGGTATGTACCGGCGTGAATGTGCAGCCTGGGCAGGAGGTTATTATCAGATGTCCTGTTGAATATTATGAGTTTGGACATTTGCTGATTGAGGAAGCTTACAAAGCAGGAGCGGCAGAGGTGCTTATGCGCTGGAATGATACGTTTGATTCCAGACAGTATTATCTGTATGCTTCTGAGGAGGCGCTTTGCAATGTGCCGGAGTGGAAGGCGGAATCCTATAATTATTATTCCCGCAGGGGAGCGGCTTATATTTCCATTGCCGGTGGTGATCCTGAGGCATTTAAAGGCGTGGATCCGAAACGGATGCAGATGAATGAAGCTGCGATGGATAAGGCGCTGGAAACACATTACAAGCTGATGATGGCAAGCGAGATTCCGTGGACGGTTGCTGCGGTTCCGCAGAAAAAATGGGCTGCGAAGGTATTTCCCGAGCTTCCCGAGGCAGAAGCGATGAAACGCCTGTGGGAGCTGATTTTGAAGGCCGTGCGTATCGGTGACAACGATGCTGTGAAGGAGTGGGAGAAGCATGATACTTTCCTGAAATCAAAATGCCGGATGTTAAATGATTATGCATTTGAAAAGCTGCATTATAAAAACAGTATCGGAACGGATTTTACAGTAGGTCTGGCAAAAGGACATATCTGGGAAGGCGGTTCGGAAACAGCAGGAACCGGAACTGTTTTTGAGGCAAATATGCCCACCGAGGAGATTTTTACAATGCCTGACAGCCGTGTGGCTGAGGGAACGCTGGTGAGCGCTCTGCCCTTAAGCTATCGTGGAAACCTGATCCGTAATTTCAGTCTTACCTTCCATGAAGGACAGGTGGTGGATTACAGTGCGCAGGAGGGTTATGAAACGCTGAAATCTCTGCTGGAAACCGATGAAGGCTCAAAACGGCTGGGAGAAGTGGCAATTGTGCCCTATACCTCACCGATTTCCCAGATGAAAACACTGTTTTACAATACGCTGTTTGATGAAAATGCTTCCTGTCATTTTGCGCTGGGAGAATGCTACCCTACCACAGTAGCAGGCGGCGCGGCTATGAGTGAAGAAGAATTAAAGGCTGTCGGCGGAAATTCTTCTATCAATCATGTGGATTTTATGGTTGGAACGGCAGATCTGTGTATTACCGGTATTCGTGAGGATGGAACCGAAACAGTGATTTTTGAAAATGGAGACTGGGTATGAATGTCCGCGTTGACGGAGGATGTTGATAGAGGATGTTGACACGGTAAACGCATGATTTTCCAGCATCCGTTAAACCTGCAGCATTGCAAAACTACGGCGGCGGAATTACAGTATTATCCTGTGAAAGGGACCATAGAAAACGCCGGTACTTAACGATCGGGCTGTCTGAAAGACAGTTCGAGAGTTTAGTTCCGCTGCGTTTGATCCGAGCGGGAGCGCGTCCCCGAACAGGATAGTACTGTAATGGAGCCTTCACAGCCTTTTATAGCAATAAACTATTATAAAAAGCTTGCGTTTACTGTGGGAATGTTGATAGAAGACGTTGATGGAAAATGTTGATAGAAGATATTGATGGAGGAAGACGTATATGAAGAATGGAGTGGATTTACATCTGCATCTGGATGGTTCGCTGACACCGGCGTATATCATCAGACAGGCAAAAAAGCAGGGACTGGAATTGCCGGCCTGGGACGAGAAAGAACTGGAACGTTATCTGACGGCGCCGAAGGACTGCAGGAACCTGAATGAATATCTGGAGAAATTTCATCTGCCCTGCTCGGTTATGCAGACGGAGGATGCTCTTACTGAGGCGGTGGCAGATTTGTGCGGCCGTCTGGAGAATTTGGGATTGTCCTATGCGGAGATTCGGTTTGCGCCGCAGCTCCATATGCAGAAGGGGCTGAAACAAAGTCAGATCGTCGGTGCGGCGGTAAAAGGGCTGCGTAAAACAGAAGCTTTTGAAGCGAAGCTGATTCTGTGCTGCATGAGAATGGGAGAGAATGAAGAAGCGAATCTGGAAACCATAAGAGTGGCGGCAGCATATCTGGGCAAAGGAGTGGCGGCAGCAGATCTGGCGGGGGCGGAAGGTCTGTTTGCAACGGAAAGGTTTGAGAAGATATTTGAGCTGGCGAGAGAACTGCATGTTCCGTTTACGATTCATGCTGGAGAGGCGGCAGGACCGGAAAGCGTGTGGACGGCGCTGCGGTTTGGGGCAAAAAGAATTGGTCATGGCATTCGTTCTCTGGAGGACGAGAAGCTGGTGGAATACCTGCGGGAGCATGAGATTCCGCTGGAGGTATGTCCGACAAGCAATCTCCAGACGAAGGCAGTGACCGGGGAATATCCGCTTAAACTCATGCTGGAAAAGGGACTCTGTGTGACCTTGAATACGGATAATATGACGGTATCCGGCACGACACTGGAGCAGGAATTTCAGGTGGCAAAGGAGCTGGGACTGACAGAGGAACAGATTGAAACAGTAAAGAAGAATGCTGTAAAGGCAAAATTCAGATAAATAAAGCTTATAAAAAGGACAAAGTGCACAAAAATGAGTACCAAATTAGTCTATATTTGACAAAGTGACGGGAAAAATGAAAAATAGTGCCTCTTGTCCTTTTTGATTGCAAAAAAACAGGGTATACTGAAAACAACATAATGCCAGATGGCACAATCAACAAGATAAAATGAAAAGGAGGAATGAGAGTGGAATATGTAATCGAGATGAACCATATTACGAAACAATTTGGGGATTTCAAAGCGAACGATGACATCACTCTTCAGGTGAAAAAGGGGGAAGTACATGCACTGCTCGGCGAAAACGGAGCAGGGAAATCCACATTGATGAGCGTCCTCTTCGGTTTGTATCAGCCGGAAGAGGGTGAAATCAAGATCAACGGGAAAACGGTAAAAATCAACAATCCGAATGACGCTAACGCTCTTGGCATCGGTATGGTTCATCAGCATTTCAAGCTGGTACACAATTTTACGGTACTGGAAAGTATCGTTCTGGGACGTGAGACAGTGAAAATGGGTGTCCTGAAAATGGAGGATGCGCGCAAGAAGGTCATGGAGCTCAGTGAAAAGTATAAGTTCAAGATCGATCCGGATGCGTACATTTCCAATATCACGGTAGGAATGCAGCAGAGGGTTGAAATCTTAAAGATGCTTTACTGTGACAATGATATCCTGATCTTCGACGAACCAACGGCGGTTCTGACTCCGCAGGAGATTAAAGAACTGATGAAGGTTATGAAGCAGCTTGTGGCAGAAGGAAAATCTATTATTTTCATCACACATAAGCTGAACGAGATTAAGGAAGTAGCGAACCGGTGCAGCGTTCTCAGAAAAGGAAAATATATCGGAACCATCGACGTGGCAGAAACTTCCAAAGAACAGATGTCAGAAATGATGGTAGGACGTAAGGTAAATCTGAACGTCGAAAAGGACGAGATGAAGCCGGGAGAGGCAGTTCTCGAAGTGAAAAATCTGACGATTAAGAGCAAAACATCCGACAAAGAAGCGGTAAAAAACGTTTCCTTTAAGGTACGGAAAGGGGAAATCCTCTGTGTGGCCGGAATCGACGGAAACGGACAGTCAGAGCTGGTTTACGGAATTACCGGGCTGATGCCTCTTGACGGAGGACAGGTAATCTTAAACGGCAAGGATATCACGAAGGAGAGCATCCGCCAGAAATGCCTGGATGGTATGGCACATATCCCGGAGGACAGACATAAGGACGGATTGGTTCTGGATTATACTCTTCAGGAGAATCTGGTGCTTCAGTCCTACTACAGCGAACGCTTCCAGAATCATGGTTTTTTAAAGTTTGATGCGATTCGCAGGTATGCAAAAGAACTGATTCAGAGATTCGATATTCGTTCCGGACAGGGCGAGAACAGTATTGTACGCGGAATGTCCGGGGGAAATCAGCAGAAGGCGATCATCGCCCGTGAGCTGGATCGCAATCCGGAGATCGTTATTGCCGTTCAGCCGGTACGTGGACTGGATGTCGGCGCAATCGAATATATTCACAAGCAGATCGTTGCGCAGAGAGATGCAGGAAAAGCGGTACTTCTGGTATCACTGGAGCTGGATGAGGTTATGAATTTAAGCGATCGCATCGTCGTAATGTACGAAGGAGAGCTGGTCGCAGACTTAGATCCGAAACATGTCACAACAGAGGAACTCGGCCTTTACATGGCAGGAGCGAAAAGGAGTGTGAAGAATGAGCAATAAAATCAAAAAACTATTTAGCGGTGATGGAATCGTCAATTTCAGTTCTTCCATTCTGGCGATTATCTGCGGTCTGCTGTTTGGATTCATCATCCTGCTTGCAAGTAATCCGAGCCAGGCTTATAACGGTTTTATGATGATTCTGCAGGGTGGATTTACCGATGGAATGAAGGGCGTCGGCGACGTACTCTATTATTCCACGCCGATTATTATGACAGGACTTTCCGTAGGCTTTGCTTTTAAGACAGGGCTTTTCAACATCGGAGCTTCCGGACAGTTTACCGCCGGAGCATTTGCGGCAGTTTTCGTAGGCGTCAAATTTACCTTCCTGCCGCCGCAGATTCACTGGCTTGTGGCGCTTCTTGCAGCAGTGGCAGCAGGCGCGCTCTGGGGATGTGTACCGGGACTTTTGAAGGCATTTTTTAATGTAAATGAAGTAATTTCCGCAATTATGATGAACTATATAGGGATGTATCTTGTGAACCTTCTGATCCGCAATACTATTTATGATCAGCTTAAAAATCAGTCCATGGCGGTTGCGCCGGGAGCCATGCTTCCGAAAGCAGGAATGGATAAGCTGTTCCCGGGAGCAAGCCTGAACATCGGTATTGTAATCGCTGTTCTTTGCGTCATCCTGATTCATGTTGTATTGAATAAAACAACCTTCGGTTATGAGCTGAAAGCGTGCGGACTGAATCCGGATGCAAGTAAGTACGCAGGTATCAATGAAAAGCGTAATATCGTTCTTTCCATGGTAATCTCAGGAGCACTTGCAGGCCTGGGCGGAGCGCTTCTCTATCTTGCAGGTTCAGGAAAATATCTTCAGGTTCTGGATGTGATCGCACCGGAAGGCTTTTCCGGTATTTCCGTAGCACTTCTGGGACTTTCCAACCCGATTGGTATCCTGTTCTCAGGACTTTTCATCGGGCACATTACGGTTGGCGGCTATAACATGCAGCTGTTCGACTTCGTTTCAGAAGCGATTGATATTATCATTGCAGCGATTGTTTACTGCGGAGCATTATCTCTGCTCTTTAAGAATGTGATTCACAGGATGCAGATGAGAAGAGCGAAAAAGGCAGAGCGCAGAACACGTGCAGCAGCAAAGGAGGAGTAGGAATGAACGTAGTATATTTTGTAATACAGCAGACGATGTACTTTGCAATCCCGCTTTTGATTGTTGCAATCGGTGCAATGTACTCGGAACGAAGCGGTGTCATCAACATCGCACTGGAAGGTATCATGGTAATGGGTGCCTTCGTGGGAATTTTCTTTATCAATATTTTCCAGAGTCAGATGAGCGGACAGACGCTCCTGCTTCTGGCAATCCTGATCGCAGGGCTGGTGGGCGGCGTCTTTTCACTGCTCCATGCATTTGCCGCAATCAATATGAAGGCAGATCAGACAATCAGTGGTACGGCGCTTAACATGTTTGCACCTGCATTTGCAATCTACACAGCACGTATGATTCAGCAGACACAGCAGATTCCGTTCCAGGACACTTTCTTTATTGACAAGGTTCCCGTGCTTGGAAGCATTCCGATAATCGGACCAATGCTCTTCCAGAACTGTTATATTACTACATTTATCGGAATTGGAATCTTCCTTGTGGCAGCATATGTGATTAAGAATACCAGATTCGGACTTCGTCTCCGTGCCTGCGGCGAACACCCGGGGGCAGCTGATTCGGTAGGTGTCAACGTTGCGAAGATTCGTTATGCAGGGGTTATCATTTCCGGTGTGCTGGCAGGTATCGGAGGACTGGTGTTTGTAGTTCCGACTTCGACCAACTTCAACGCAACCGTAGCCGGATATGGATTCCTTGCTATCGCAGTACTGATCTTTGGTCAGTGGAGAAGCAACAAGATTCTTATGGCAGCCTTCTTCTTCGGAGTTATGAAGACACTGGCAAGTGCATATTCTGCAATTCCGGTGCTGAAATCATTGCCGATACCGAATGAGATCTATAAGACCATTCCATATATTGCAACACTGATCATTCTTGCGATTTCATCTAAAAATTCGCAGGCACCAAGAGCGGAAGGTATTCCGTATGATAAAGGAAGCAGATAATCCGCAGGGCGGATTTGAAGGCGTATCCTGCATAAGAAATTGTGGGAACAGATAAAAAACAAGAGGAAAAGGAGACAAAGAAATGAAGAAAAGATTATTAAGTTTATTGCTGGCTGGCGTAATGGCACTTTCTCTTACCGCATGCGTAGGAAAACCGGGAGGTTCCACAGGGGATGGCGGAAATAAGGACGCGGATAAGAAGAGCGGCTATGAACTGGCGCTGATCACAGACGTAGGAACAATCGATGACAAATCCTTTAACCAGGGATCATGGGAAGGTCTGGAAAAGTATGCAAAAGAAAATGATATTGCATGCAAGTATTACAAACCTGCTGAGAAGTCTGACGAAGCATGTATGACATCCATCGATCTTGCTGTAAAGGGCGGAGCAAAGGTTATCGTTACTCCGGGGTACCTCTTCGAGGTTCCGGTTCTGCAGGCACAGGAAAAATATCCGGATGTAAAATTTATCATGATTGATGCAACTCCTTCTAACGGAAAAGGAAAAGTGAAGATCAATGATAATGTAACTTCTATCTTCTACGCAGAAGAGCAGGCAGGCTATATTGCAGGCTACGCAGCGGTAACAGAAGGCTATACGCAGCTTGGCTTTATGGGCGGTGTTGCAGTTCCTGCAGTTGTCCGCTACGGATACGGCTTCATCCAGGGTGCAGACGCAGCAGCAAAAGACCTTGGTCTTGCTAAGGACGCTGTTTCTGTAAAATACACATACGTTGGAAACTTTGACGCATCTCCGGAGAACAATGCAAAGGCAGCAGCATGGTACAACGAAGGAACAGAAGTTATCTTTGCATGTGGCGGGGCAGTAGGAAACTCTGTTATGAAGGCAGCTGAAACAGCAGGTAAAGTTGTAATCGGCGTAGACGTAGATCAGTCCACGGAATCCGCAACAGTTATTACTTCCGCAATGAAGAACCTGCAGCCGTCTGTATATAATGCAGTGAAATCATACTACGACGGAACCTTTGAAGGCGGTAAATCTGTTGTTTTATCAGCGGCAGAAGACGGAATCATGCTTCCGATGGAAACATCCAAATTCAAAGTCTTTGATCAGGCAAAATACGATGAGCTTTACAACGGAATGAAAGACGGAAGCATCAAAGTAGCTAATGATACGGTTGCAGCGGATGCAAAAGAGGTTCCGACAGAAATCGTAACAGTAGAATCAATCAAATAAGTTACTGGTACATTGCTTTTCGAATAACCCGGCTTCATATGCGGAATGAATTTATCATATGCGAGACAGAGGGATGAAACGCAGCAGCTGAGCATTCAGACAGGTATAAAGTCGGGTTGACTTGAAAACGAGATACCAGAATCGGGCTGCAGCACCTGAGAGTGCAGGGCAGCCCGTTTTATATCATCGGAGATGGACACAGGATGAATAAACATTTATATGAAACAGTGCCTGAACTGAAAAAACTGAATCAGAAACGTCAGGGAGAAGTAAATGAGTATTTTGACGATGCACCGAAGTGGCTGATTGATTCCATACAGGTTGTGAAAATGCCGAAAAATGCGACTTTCATCCATGAGAATGAGCCAGTCTCGGCGGTTTACATTGTTGTGAGGGGAACGGTTCGGGCAGCAGATTACCGAATCTGTGGAATTGTGTATGATTTTATGCGTGTGGAGCATATGGAAGCGATGGGCGGAATGGAGATTGTTCTGGATCTTCCGACCTACCGTGCAACAATCCAGTGTGTGACACCGTGTCTGGCGCTTAAAATTTCCAGAGAATGCTATGAACGGTGGCTGAATACAGACATAAAGGCACTGAAAAGGGAGGCCAGGACGGTGGGGCGTTATCTGCTGGAGACGGATCGGAAGAGCAGATCGTACCTGTTCCTGCAGGGGGCAGATCGTCTGATGCTTTATCTTGTGGATCTGTATAAGAAGTATGCGCAGGAGGAGTTACTCGTGGTAAAGAGCACCCGGCAGGAGCTGTCGGAGATGACAGGACTCTGCGTAAGAACCGTGAACCGGTCTGTGAAGAAGTTTTACGAGAACAGGTGGATCACGAAGCAGGGGAATAACTTTAGTATCAGTAAAGAACAGTATGAGCAGATGAGTGAAGCGGTCTCCAAACTAATAGAAAGGTAGAGAATAAAATATGACAAATGCAATCTATGAGAAATTGATAAATTGTGTGAATGCCGTGAAGAGCAGAATCAGTTTTCAGCCGGAGGTGGCTCTGGTGCTTGGTTCGGGGCTGGGGGATTATGCACAGGAAATGGATATAAGGGAAATCGTGGAGTACAAAGAGATCGAAGGATTTCCGGTTTCTACTGTAGCAGGGCATCAGGGAAGATTCCTGTTCGGCTATGTGGAGAATGTTCCGATGGTGGCAATGCAGGGGCGTGTACACTTCTATGAAGGCTATCCGATGTCGGATGTGGTACTGCCTGTCAGACTGATGGGACTTCTGGGAGCGAAGACCCTCATTCTTACCAATGCGGCAGGAGGAGTGAATTACAATTTCCAGCCGGGAGATCTGATGATGATCACAGACCACATTACCACAGCAGTTCCCAGTCCTCTGATCGGACCGAACCTGGATGAACTGGGAACAAGATTCCCGGATATGAGCGAGGTATATAACAAGGAACTTAGAAGCATCATTCGTCAGGCTGCACGAAATGCAGGCGTAAGTTTGCAGCAGGGGGTTTACATGCAATTTACCGGACCGAGTTACGAGACTCCGGCTGAGATTCGGATGTGCAGAACACTGGGCGGAGATGCCGCAGGAATGAGTACGGCATGTGAGGCAATGGCAGCCAACCATATGGGAATGAAGGTGTGCGGTATTTCCTGCATTACGAATCTGGCAGCAGGCATGTCTTCTGCGCCGCTGGATCACAGGGAAGTGCAGGAGGTTGCAGACCGCGTGGCAGCGGAGTTTAAGAAACTGGTGACAGAAACAATCCGTTTGATCGGAGGCAGATAGGATGGATGACAGAAATCTCATAGAACTGGCATACGAAGCGAGAGAACGTGCATACACTCCGTATTCCGGATTCCAGGT
>JAUNPP010000216.1:2480-3203 GCA_030536685.1 Lachnospiraceae bacterium | reverse complement strand
TAAAATGCATAATTTGTCTATCAGACTTGACAAATTATTGGTGGAAAGGTATAACTATTATTAGCAGTATTGGAAGTTTAATATAATGAGCGAGAAGCCTCGTCTGCTTTATTGGAGAGGGGAGCTTGCTTATAATGACCGGATAATACAAGTTTCATGAAAGTGATAAAGGCTTTAGAACAAGGAGGGTTACGTTATGAAGAGAAAGTCAAAATTAAGATCGCTGCCTGTGCTGGTGCTGCTTATACTGTGCATGACAGCAGCTGTTGTATCTGCGAAATCAGTATCAGAAAAGGGTTCTTTCCCGACTGCACCTTCAGGTGAAGAGATTCAGTTTGATATGGAGTATCTGAAAAACAACAAGATGGTACAGATTGACTGTATCAATGAGGATGCAAATCATTCTACTCAGAATTACTGGCTGCTTCCCGGTGGTTTTACAGTAAGCAATGTGCAGGGGAATGAACAGAGCGGATATACGGTAAAAGTAACTGTAACACCTGCCAAGTATGTTGCACGTTATAATGCACAGATTGGTGTGGAACATGTCCTTGATCCGGCTTCTCAGGGTTCCAAAACATTTACCTTCGTTTATGATATGAAGAGAGCGGAATGGGAGCTGAGAGACGGAACAATTCCCGCAGTTTATACGGTGATCTGCAAAGAGGAGGAAACTGAGGCGCCTACAGAGGAATCTACCGAGGAGCCTACTGAAGAGCCTAC
>JAUNPP010000216.1:0-2470 GCA_030536685.1 Lachnospiraceae bacterium | reverse complement strand
TAAGCAGAGGAAACCGAAACAGACGAAACTGAGGCAGATGAAACTGAGGCAACAAAGGCCGATGAAACTGAAGCGGAAGAGGAAACTTCTGCAGCAGTTCCTGCAGACAACGATAAGAACACCCCTGAGACAGGTGATCAGAGCGGTATGCTTCTTTACCTCAGCCTTATGCTGATTGCAGCAGCTGGCGGAATCGTTGTTTTCATGAGAATGAGAAACGCTGACAGATCATAAAAAGGCAGCAGATTTTTTGCAGGATTACAGGCGGATGATAGGAACATAATGTAGAAAGTACATGTCGGGAGTTATCGTACTCTGTGACATGTACTTTTTTACTATCAGAGGAGAAAAGATACATGAAGAAAATTAAGACAGTGTTCGCGGTTTTGCTGATTTTTCTGTCTGTATTGGCTTTGTCCGGCTGCGGTCAGAAACGTGTGGATATTGATACGGCTCTGACTTTGAAGGCGGATGGGAGCGGAAGCCGTCGGATGAAGCTGACGGTGAATAAAAAAGATTTTGATAAGGTTTTTGCGGGGACAAACAGAGATGCATTGAATGAACAGATTCTTGCGGATTGTCCTTCTGCTCTGGAACCGTATTTTGGAGATGATGGTGATGTGTACACATACACCTTTACACTTGTTTTTTCTTCCCTGAAGGAGTACCAGAAAAAGGCAGAAAAGATTGCCGGTGAGCAGGTTTCTATTGAGATGGAACGGCCGCAGTCGGTGTTCGCATCGGGCATGTATTACAGGGAAGATTTTACGAGCGTTGATCTGCTGGGATGGCTTGGAAATTCGCTGGAAAAGGAGGGAAAGCTAAAGGCTGGTGAGGTGACCTCTCTTTTTGCGGAAAATGAGGTGAAGGTGCAGTATGAGAAGGAATCTTATACGCCGAAACCGGGCGCAATCTGTGTGGATACCCTGATAAAAACACCTGTGGAACGGATTGATCTTCTGACGCATTATACACAGAATAAAAGATGCAGCCGCCAGGTTGTTTTTACGTTTTCTCAGAATTCCATTGATAAAAACGGCGAGAAGATCAGGGCATATTTAAAAAAAGCAGCTCCAGATCAGACAGAGCCGGTCTGGACTGAAAAAAACGGAGAGCAGATTTGTACAATTTCCGGAAATAATCTGACCTCGGGGCAGTTAAATCAGTTTATGCAGGAGGTATTTGACAATTCGGAAAGCTTTGTAAGCGCTCAGCCCCAGCAGCGGGTTGGGGTATTTGACTCGGCAGCTGAATGGAGCGAGCTGGTGGATGTGAGGCCGTTTTCCTATGATGAGGAAAAAAAGATTGCCGTGGGCTATTACATTCAGTGGGAGGACGGAATGGATGTCTCCATTAGACGTCAAAATGCAGAGCAGACTCTGGAACTGGAAGAATCAGAGCGTTATGGAGGATATCAGACGGTTCTTGAGAAGGATATTCAATGGGAAAGTCTGGTCACACAGATATCGACCACCTATGTGATAGAAGAAATCCAGGTGGATACGGAATTTAAAGGAGCGGACAATCTTTCACGGCAGATAGCGCTGATCTTCCAGGTGAAGCCTGATGAGGAGGATATGGAGCAAATCCGCAGGAGAATAGCCAGAACAGCAGATGGCTTTGCAGAGGTTACTTCGGGGAAGAAGGATGAAAAGCCGGCTGTTTTTGTTAAACAAAGCGGTTCGATGGAGGAGATGAATGAAGGCTTCAGAGCTGTTTTCGGAGTGCAGGGACAGCTGGCTCATGAAACAAAAGGAAAGCTGCTGGAGTTTAAACATGCAGGAACATTTGCAGAGCTGCTGGATTTTACGCATTTTATTGAAAATGTCCCTCTTCAGACGACGCTGACTTATACGCTGTCTCTGCCCTTTGGCGAAAAGATTATTGAGGACAGCGTCTCCTCTACCGTGGAATTAAAGCAGGGGAGTCAGAAGGTGGATGGAAGGAGCTATACAGCGAGTGTAAAAGGAGCCTATCTTTCTCTGACTTTGGACAGTGAAGTGTGGAACACGGACGGAATTAAGCTTTTTATGCTGATCCTGGGTTTTGCTCTTATTGTAATCGGTGTGCTGGTATTGGCTGATTTCCTCAGAAAAGCCTGCTGTAATGTAAAAAAAGGAATCGGCAGCTTTAACAAGGCTTTTGGAACAGGTGGAGAAATAACGGAAGAATTTGCAGAGGATGACAATGGTGAATTCTCAGACGGCGGGGAGGCCAAAACCACGCTGCCGGCGGAAAATGGACTGTCAGCGGAAAGCAGACATACAGCGAAGACTGCAGGAAGCTCGAATCTGCAGAAAGACCGGTTTCTGGCAATTATAAAAGATCGTATTCAAAATACTGCAATTGCAGAAATACTCAGAAAACCGGTTTCCGTGGAGGAAAAAAAGAACGAGCAGACGGATACGGGAGATGAACAGACAGGCGGACAGATAAAGCAGGAAGCAGTGAAAGACGCAGTGAAGGACAC
>JAUNPP010000051.1 GCA_030536685.1 Lachnospiraceae bacterium | reverse complement strand
ATCACTGCATCATTGCATCACTGCATCATGAACTGCGCCTTATGCAGCGATGCACTTTATACCTGGCTTAAAACAAATCCGGATAAATTTTTTCTGCCAGCATTCGGATTCCTTCTATCAGACGTGGACCTGGACGCTGAACAATATCGCCATCCGCTGAAAGAGCTTCATAAAAAATAATATGGTCATTTTTAATACAATCCAGTTCCTTTAAGCCCTCTGTATTCTTCAGCTCCTCCGGTGAAGTATATAAAGAAAGATATACATCCGGATTTTTTTCCATAATCGTTTCCAGTGAGATCTGAGGCCATGTTTCCGATGCATCCGCGATCATATTAACGGCGCCGAGCTGATTGATCATATCATCCAGCAAAGAGCCGGGGCCTGCGCTGTAGTAGGAACCAAGATCAACGAAAACCGTTTTCTTTTTCTGCACGGAAGCAACCTTTTCCTGAATCGCTTTCAACTCACTTTCCATATGACCGGTAATCTCAGCTGCCTTCTGATTCAGGTTCAGAATCTTTCCGATCGTCAGAATACAGTCCTTTGTACTTTCCACACTGTTTGCGGAAAATACAACCACCTTTGCGCCTGCTGCCTCCACCTGCTGTTTAATCGATTCATCGATTGCATCGGAAACCAGAATTACATCCGGTTCCATGGAAATAATCAGCTCTGTGTTCGGAGAAGTATAGGTTCCAACAGACTGTACTTTGGAAACCTCCTGCGGATAAGAACAGTAATCCGTTCTTCCCTTAACCCGCTCGCCGGCGCCTAAGGCAAATAAAATTTCTGTATTAGCAGGTGAGAGCGATACCACTCTTTCCGGCTCTTTTTCAATCGTAACCTTATTGCCAAACGCATCCGTAACCTCCAGCGGATACGTTGTTTCACCTGCGTTTCCTTCCTGCAAAGAATTGCCCTCCGCACCATTTTCAGCGGTTCTGTCTTCCTCTGTACTTTTCCCGCTCTTACCGCTGTCTGCCGCACAGCCCGACATAAAGATCATTGTACAGACCAGCAAAACGGCTGCGAACAATACTCTTAATTTCTGATTCATTTTTTCTGCCCTCCATTTAAATATTTTCTGCAAAAAGTATAACACACATTTTCTTTTTTTTCATCCTGTGTTAAACTCCATATAGAAAGTGAGGTATTTTTTCATGTCTAATAGAAGAATTCGTGATTATGGAATTACCATTGGTTCCCTTCCTGCCGGAAAATACAATTCCATCGCAGATGTTGACGGAGTTACGGTAGGACACAGCACCATTGATACAGACCGGCATAAAACCGGCGTAACCGTTATCCTGCCCTGTAAGGATAACCTGTTTGCAAATAAAATGGCAGCTTCCGCCTATGTTCTGAACGGCTTTGGCAAAACAGCCGGAACTCTTCAGATCAATGAGCTGGGAACTCTGGAATCTCCCATCGCACTTACCAATACACTGAATGTCGGCCTGGTTCATGATGCGCTCGTTTCCCATATGATCAAACGCTGTCAGGAAGACAATTATCCGCTTTTTTCTTTTAATCCCGTCGTAGGAGAATGTAATGACTGCCACTTAAATGACATTAAAGACCGTGCGGTTACCGCAGAGCATGTATTTGCGGCAATCGAATCCGCCGCTTCTGATTTTGAACAGGGAGATGTCGGAGCCGGAAAAGGAACCATCTGCTACGGGCTCAAAGGCGGAATCGGCTCCGCCTCCCGTCAGCTTGAAATCGGAGGTAAAATCTTTCACATCGGCGTCCTTGTGCAGTCAAATTTTGGAAAAATGGAAGATTTGATCATTAACGGACGTGAAATCGGAACTGCCATAAAAAAATTGATTGCGGCAGAGAAACAGACTGCCATCGAAAAACAAAGTGGCACTGAGAAACAGTCTGCCACTGAAAAACAAACTAGCACTGAGAAACAGTCTGCCGCTGAAAATTCAGAGAGTCCTCTTAAAACCAGAGATGAAGGCTCTATTATGTCCATTATTGCGACAGATCTGCCGCTTTCCTCACGACAGCTTCACCGCATTTTAAAAAGAGCCGCCATCGGACTCGGCAGAACCGGTTCCCATGTCGGCCACGGCAGCGGCGATGTTATGATTGGATTTTCCACCGCCAACCGCTTTCCCGCATCGCTTCCCACAGCTTCAGTGCCTTCCACAGCTTCAGCGCCTTCCACAGCTGCATCATTTTCCACGGTGTCAGCGCAAACCGATTCCGGTTTGTTTCCGTGTGTTACGGTTCTGCATGAACAATTAATGGACCTCCCCTTCCGCGCCGTGATTGAAGCCGAAGAGGAAGCCGTTTTAAATTCACTTGCCGCTGCTGACACCGTAACCGGCTGCACCGGGGCAACCTGCCGATCACTCGATTTCTGGTTTAAAAAACTGTCTGATGAAACCAAAAACTCCTGATCTGGGTTATTTTCTGATCGTTACAGATTTTGCATCACTCCATTTGGAATAATACTTGTGGTCACCGGCTTTTTTGTAGGAGCGAACACGTACGGAATATGTTTTTCCCTTTGTCAGCTTGCCGATTGTAATATCATCGTCATCTTCGTCTGTGATATAAATACTTTTTGCATCCTTAAAGGAACTGTTTGCTGCATACTGAAGCTGGTAGCCACTGGCCTTTTCATTTTCAGTCCATTCGACCTCCATCTTCAGCTTCGATTCATTTTCCAGCTCTTCCACTTTCGGCCTTACCAGACGATACATGGTCTTTCCGGAAATATAAGCGCCTTTTGAGCTGCCGCTGTAGGGAGCCGTTGTGTAGATATACTTTCTGCCATTAGATACTTTTTTATCCGTGTAGCTTACATTAGAAGCGCCTTTGATCTGTGCAATTCTTGACCAGGAGCCATCCGAAGAGGTTTTTCGATATACATAATAGCCGGAAGCTGATGAAACCTTACTCCATTTTACATAGATACCGGTTGCTGAATTTGCTGCATTGACACTGGGCGCGGGTAAACGCTTGATCTTAAGCCCTGTTTTGTTATAGCCGCTTTTTTTGCCGTCTTTCACCGCACGTACCGTGTAGATATAGGTTTTTCCTGTTTTTACATCCTTATCTGTGTAACTGATTTTGGAAGCTCCGTTCAATTTCGCAATGGATTTCCAGCTGGTGTCAGAGGTTTTCCGGTACACGATATAGCCGTCTGCAGGAGAAACTTTTCCCCACTTAACCTTGATTCCGGAGGTTACGTTGGAAATACTGCCAAGCTTCGGTGTGGTGAATTTGCTGGTGCTGCTTTCGCCGCTTCCACTGCTTCCACTGTCAGTTCCTGAAGCTTTCCAGGTGATTTTGCCGCCGTAATTTTTCCGAACGCTTTCTTTCCATGTAGAATTGCCGGAGGGATAATATGCGGTTGCTGTTACCTTTTCAAATGCATCGTCATCGATTTCAGGTGCATTTCCCTTAAATGTGATTTTTTTCAGTTTGCTGCAGTTATAAAATGCTTCCTCATCAATTTCACGGATCGATGAGGGGATTACTACCGCTGAAATTCCCCCGCAATTTGCAAAGGCCTCTTCTTCAATCGAATTCACCTTATAGGAAACACCGTTTCGGGTCACTGCAGAAGGGATGGTAATCGTACCCTCTGCCGAGGTCTTACAGCGTTCTACAGATGCCTCTCTGCCATCATCATCGTCATCTGACAGTTCATAGGTTAAAGAACCGCTTGTAAATTTGTCATCATCGTCGTCGTCAGCCAGCGCCGCCGCTGAAAACAGACCTGAAACCATCATAATTACCATAAAAATTGATAAAAACCGTTTTTTCATATTTTTCATAATATTAAAGCTCCTTTCATTGTTTTTTTATTCAGTCATCATGCAGTTTTATTTCTGATTGACTGTATTTTTATTTGTTACTGCCATTTTATAGAATAAAAATTAAACAAAGATTAAAATATCATCTGATTTTTCCCAAAAACCGATTTTTCATTTTTTTGACTAAAAAATGATTTTCCGGATTATAAACTATTGCATTTTACCCTGTACTGTGCTAAAGTACGACTGTTGCAGATTCGGATATCAAATCAGGGGCAAAATACCTTTTGATCCTGATATCATCTGATCTGAGAATTAAAAATACGAAAACCTCAGGAGAGGTCCGCATAAGCGGGAGCCGAAGGTGTACTCAGCATTTTGCTGTCAATCACTCAGGCAAAAGGATGGAGGAATACAAATGTTAGGAGCAGTTAACAGCTTTATCAAATGGTTTGACGGTCTGGTCTGGGGACCGCCGCTCATTATTCTGATTCTGGTTACAGGAATCTATTTATCAGTTCGACTCGGATTTTTACAAATCCGTCATCTCGGAAAAGCTTTAAAATTCATGGTGAAAAATGAAGATGGAGGACACGGTGAGGTCACAAGCTTCGGAGCCCTTTGTACAGCTATGTCCGCTACAATTGGTACCGGAAATATCGTTGGTGTCGCAACCGCGCTGGCAGAAGGTGGTCCCGGCGCTTTGTTCTGGATGATCATCGCTGCATTTTTTGGCATGGCGACCAAATATTCCGAAGGTCTTCTGGCAATTAAATACAGAACGATCGACCAGAACGGACACGTTCTCGGCGGCCCTTTCTACTATATTGAAAATGGTCTCGGAAAACAGTGGAGATGGCTTGGAAAGATTTTTGCATTTTTCGGAGCCGGTGTCGGTTTGCTTGGTATCGGTACCTTTACTCAGGTAAATGGTATCGCCTCCGCATCTACCAACTTCTTTGATCCAGATAAAATACATATGGTGAATATCCTGGGACGTTCTTATTCCTGGGCAACCGTAATCACCTGCCTGATCGTTACCATCTGTGTCGGTCTTGTGGTAATCGGCGGTTTAAAAAGAATTGCTAAAGTATCTGAAATCGTTGTTCCCTTTATGGCAGTACTCTATTTCCTGTTTGCGGGAATCATAATTCTGACCCATATTCCGCAGATTCCGGCTGCACTTGCTGCTATCGTAAAAAGTGCATTTACCGGAAGCGCTCTGGCAGGCGGTGTGATGGGAAGTATGATCGTAGCAATGCAGAAGGGTATCGCGCGTGGTATTTTTTCCAATGAAGCCGGCCTCGGAAGCGCTCCGATTGCAGCTGCTGCAGCAATGACAAAAGAACCGGTTCGTCAGGGTCTGGTATCTATGACAGGTACTTTTATTGACACGATTGTAATCTGTACCTTAACCGGTCTGAGCATCGTTCTGGCAGGAACCTGGAATACCGGTCTTCAGGGCGTTGCTATTACAACAGCAGCATTTCAGCAGGGCCTTCCCTTTCCACCCCAGTTATCCTCTTTCGTTTTAATGATCTGCCTTGTATTTTTTGCATTTACAACGATCCTCGGCTGGAATTATTACGGAGAACGCTGTCTGGAATATTTATCCAATAAAAATAAAAATGCGGTCATGACCTACCGCTGGCTGTATATTCTCGCTATTTTTATCGGTCCCTATATGACCGTAGAAGCAGTATGGAATATTGCGGATATTTTCAACGCACTGATGGCCCTTCCAAACCTGGTTGCGCTGATCGGTCTTCGTGAAGTCATTGTATCCGAAACAAAAGCTTACTTTGGCAAATTTTCCAACCAGGAAGATCACAAAGATCATAAAATAAAGTCCTTTAAAAAGAGTCTGTCTCATTAATTTCATAAGCCGCAAAATTACAGTGCTGCCCTGTGAAAGGGACCTGAGAGAAGGCCCGTACTTAACGATCAAACAGCCGGATATTTTTCACTCCGGCTGTTTTTTTATCACTATTCCTGTAACTCTATGCAATATCGTCTCAAACCATAGCCCAGATAAACTATAAGTTATGCAGTAGCATTTTTCCTGAAATACCGGGCTCCGTCATATGTACCGGGTCAAGAACCGCATTCAGCTGTTCTTCATTTAAAAGTCCTTCCTGAAGTATCAGATCCCGCACGGAATCCCCGCTCTGAATCGCTTTCTTTGCAATGTCTGCGGCCTTCTGATAACCTACATGAGGACAGATTGCGGTAATGATGCCTACGCTGTTTTCTACCAGATAGCGGCATCGGATTTCGTTGGCCGTTATGCCGGTAACACAATTATCCACAAATGTCTGCACTGCATATGCCAGCGTATCAATCGACTGGAACATACAGTAAAAAATGATTGGTTCAAATGCGTTCAGCTCAAGCTGACCTGCCTCTGCTGCCATCGTAATGGTAACATCATTGCCGATGATATTAAAAGCCACCTGATTGACCACCTCCGGAATAACCGGATTAACCTTTCCCGGCATGATTGACGAACCATTCTGTCTGGCGGGCAGATTGATTTCCGCAAACCCTGCTCTCGGCCCTGATGACATCAGGCGCAGATCATTGGCGATCTTGGATAAGGTAACTGCGCAGGCCTTGATCGCGCCGGAAACCGCAACAAATGAATCCAGATTCTGGGTTGCATCAATTAAATCGAATGCCTGTACAAATTCCATATCTGAAACTTCCACAAGATTCGGCACAATACGGCGAAGATAGACCGGGTCTGCATTGATACCGGTTCCTACAGCTGTGCCTCCCATATTAAGAGTACACATCTCTTCCATCGCCTTATCCATTCGGTTGATATCACGTTTTATCGCAACCGAATACGCCCTGAATTCCTGTCCTAAGCGAATCGGAACCGCATCCTGCATCTGCGTGCGTCCCATCTTGATTACATGGTCAAATTCCTCTGCTTTCTGACAAAGCGCCTTGTGCAGACGCAGCAGCTCGCTTTTCAAATGCTTTAACAGTCTGAGCGACGTCATTTTCCCGGCTGTCGGAATCACATCATTGGTTGACTGGCTGCAATTGACATCATCATTGGGATTGATGATGCTGTAATCTCCTTTTCTGCCGCCAAGAATCTCAATCGCACGGTTGGCGATCACTTCATTGGCGTTCATATTCAGGGAAGTACCCGCGCCTCCCTGAATAGGATCTACGATAAAATCATTATGGAACTTCCCTTCCAGCAGTTCATCACAGGCCTGAACGATCGCCACCGCCTTTTTCTTTTCCAGAAGGCCTGCCTCACAGTTTGTGATAGCAGCTGCTTTTTTAATATAAGCCAGACTGTTAATGATCTCAGGATGCATATTCAGCCCTGTAATATGAAAATTTTCCGCCGCACGCAGAGTCTGAATCCCATAATATACATTGTCAGGTACATATTTTGTGCCAATTGAATCTGCTTCCATACGATAATCGTTTCTCTTTGCTGTTTTCATATGTAAACACTCTCCCGTTCCTTAATTTTTCAGGCTTTTTCTTCTTTTTTTTATTATAAAATGTCGGTATCCTATAATCAAATATATATATCTTCATAGAAATCATAGTCAAAAATTTATATAATACCCGGTGCAAAAATTTGGATGCCTTGTTACTGTTCGGAGATTTCCGGACAGTAGGGGTGTTCAGGGGACGCAAGCTGTCTATGATACGAAGTCTGACCGGGGCTAAGGTGGTGCTTTCAGCACCAATACGCCCCTTGCAGACTTGCATCATAGACATCTTGCTGGTTTTTGCAGCTTTTACTGTCATGAAATTCTGAACAGCTGTGGAAAGATGAACGCGTGAGTTTGACAATTTTTATTCACTTTAATCATTGTCTGGGAATAGCGTTAAATAAAACGGGTTGTAAACAGTAACGATGCCTTGTTGGAGTCTTATCAAATTCTAAAATAAATATTTCAGAAAAATCGTAAATATGATACACTACTATCAAGTTTAAACTGTTTCATCCTGCTGACAGGATAAAATTTCCTTTAACAGTTTACACGCACGAATGGGAGGATTTCTATGTACAGCGACGCTTTTTGTAAAGTATATAATGAATTTGGCTGGAACTATTTTCCGGAAGCATTTGCTCCGCAGCTTCTTAGATGGATTGAACAAAATCACCTCACCGTCAGAACCAGTATGGATCTGGCCTGCGGTACCGGCATTCTGTGCCAGCTTCTGCACGAAAACGGAATTGATGCTTCAGGAATGGATTTTTCAGAAGGAATGATTGCGATTGCCAGAGAACGAAGCCCTGAGATTTCTTTTGAAATTGCAGATATGATTCAGTATCGGCCGGATAAAAGCTTTGATCTGGTGACCTGCACAGGAGATGCGCTGAATCACATCATTGATCTAAAGGATGTGGAACAGATTTTCAAAAATGTATATGGTTATCTGAATAAAGGCGGCTATTTCATCTTTGATATTCTTCACGAAAATACGGTTTCTCCGGAGGAAGGCATCGACCTTGATTTCAGTGAAGAGGTAAAAGCCAAATTTTCCGTTACACAGGACGAACAGGGTATTGTAAATTTGAAAACAAAGGTATTTGAAAACGACGAATTTCAGTTTGAGGAAACCATTACCGAAACCGTTCACGACCCAAAGGTCATCTGTGAACTGCTCCGTAAAAACGGATTTCAGATTCACAGATGCAGCGACCGCCTGATGGACGACGGAGAAAAGCACGGAACGACCTGGTTTATTATTGCCGGGAAGTAAGACAACAACTGTTTACCTGTGTCTGTTAACCACAGGGCAGCTGCCGCAAAATGCTGCGAAGAAAAACAAAAACAGTTTACCTGTGTCAGGCAGCAAGTACTTGACACAGGTATCAACAGTCACTCTATTTTATATTTTGAAGGATTTTTCAAAATCCGTATAAATGCTATGATAAACAAAATCATAAGAAATGCGGCGAAAAATCCTCCCAGATCAGCAAGCATTTTCATTCCGTCAATATTAAAGGCTGTCAGCATAACGATGCACAATACGCTGATTGTCAATCCCCAGAAAATTTTCAGAAAAACAGGCGCTTCTGTGTCTTCTTCCGTCAATCCGCGCGTACAAAGGCTGGCCATGGCATTTGTATTGGAATCGGCGGATGTTACATAAGAAGCTACTGCTGTAATCAGAAAAACAGGTACCATAATTACATTCAGCGGCAGATGTTCCAATACGGCATATGCCGCCGCTGCTGTTGTACTGGCATTCATAGCCTGCATAATTCCCGCGCCATTCAATTCAAAGTAAATCGCAGATGCTGAAAACAAAACCATCCAAATCACACTGAAAACTGCGGGAATAACAAAAATAGCGTTCAAAACCTGTCTTATCGTATAACCTTTCGATATTTTTCCTAAAAATACCGCGGATATTGGCATCCAGGTCAGCCAGATGCACCAGTAGAACTGCGGCCACCACAGAGACCAGCCATCCCCCCATGCAGCAGAAGTCCATAAACTGATTTTGAAAAAATCTGCAGCGTATGCACCTATACTTTCAACTCCAAGATTCAGGATATAAGCCGTAGGTCCGGTCAGAAATACAAATATTCCAATTACGAGGTAACACCAGGAATTAAACCGTGATAAATAATTCAATCCTTTATGCAGTCCTCTGACGGATGATATAATCAGACAAAGCATAATAAGTACGCTGCAGACTGCCCAGCTTACAGGAGAAGCTTCTATTTTTCCTCCCGTCATTCTGGATATCCCTTCTACAATCAGAAGAACGCCGCTTCCCAATGAAGAAGAAATCCCAAGACACAGACAAAACAGACAGATACAATCAATAATAGAATCATGTTTTGCAGATAACCGGTCTCCAAATACCGGATACAGCATGGAGCCAATAGAAAATTTTCTTTTCATATTGTAAAAAACCAGGGCAAAAAGAACTGCCGGCATTGCATAAATAGCCATGGGAGTGAATGTCCATTCCAGAAGAATCGTTTCCATTGCCCAGAGAATTGCTTCCCCCGACAAAGCGCCTGCTGTCACATTGGCAGGAGGATTACTGATATGTAAAATCGGTTCTGCACAAGCCCAAAACATCAGCCCCGCTCCCATAATCGTACAAAGTACAATCCATACGTAATTTTTATATCCGATGATGGGTTTTGCATCACTCCCGCCAATTTTGATTTTATGGATCGGTGAAAAATATGCGGCAATAACCAGGAATAAAGCTGCCAATGAGATCAAATTGAACATCCATGCAAAATTTTTGAGAATCCATCCAATCACCTGATTGATTACAGACAGGAACATTTCATAATTTACCAGATTTAATATCAGAACAGATATTACAATAATCCATGCAGGAAACAAGACCTCCCAGCGTAATTTTTTATCCTTCTTCATCTTTTTCACCTCTCCTTCCTCTTTACTTACTGTATTCAGCTTCCACTCTGCTCATAATTGCCGCAATCGCTGCTTTCTTTGCTGCATCCAGCTCATTTTGAGGACCTTTCGCAATAATTTCTGCTGCCGCATCCGCTAAATCCTGCTCTAACGCAGCGCCCTTGCCCATTTTCCTGGATTTCAGTAATTGGGGAACCCAGAAATCATGAATATGCTCCATCGTATGTTCTTCCATCAAATAAACTCCGCCGGGACCCACTTCATCAATCAGATTTTCTGCAAGTGTTTCCTCATTAATTGAAAATCCACATACCAGGCGCTTCAAATATTCAATCACTTCATTAGAAAACATCCAGTCTGCATAGCGAAGCACCATCCCCGCCTCATAGCAGCCTACTCCATAACACATATTGATTCCTGCCAGCATAACGCTGTAATACTGTGCTGTTTTCTCAAAAACGGCCTGCGGACCAAAGTCACCATTATCCGTATTTGCCATGTTACAGCAGAACGGAAGCCCCAGATAACGCCACACATCAGCTGTTGCAATGTTGGCCGCAATCATTTCCGGACGAGAATGATCCAATGCCATTGTGCTGAAGTCTACATTGTTTCGAAAACAAGCTGCAATAAAAGGTGCACCCTTTGCAGTCAGCTGACTTACCACCAGTGCAGGCAGACAGTCTGCAATACCAGCCGCAATTGTTCCCGCCATTGTAGCCGGACTTGTCAGCCCAAATTCCGTACCCGGTATATAAACAACCGGCGCTCCTTTTTCGGCACAATACATAATCTGTTCCATTCCGTTATCAGAATGACGTAATGCGTCTAAAGGACAGATTAAATTTACAGTAAACGGGTGCAGACGCAATTTATCTTCACCGCCGGCAACAGTTTCAAACATTTCAAACTGTATTTTCAGATTGTCAATATTCTGCGCATAATACCAGAAGGGTTTCCGGGTATTTTGCAGCAGAACCGACACTTCGGTAATATCACAATAAGCAGGATTTACATCACTAAGCGTCAGACAATCACTGGCCCACGCCAGATTTTCCAGTGAATCCATCAAAACGGCTGCTTCTTCCAGATCTTTTTTAACACTTTTTCTTCTTTCACCTGTTTTAATATCTATAATATCGCATGTACTGGTAACAGGGCCAAAATTAAATTCTCCCGGCTCCGCGCGCATAGCCGGTTCCCCATCCCGATTATACAATGTAATAGATTCAGGCGCTGCATCCAATGCCCAGCGAATCAGTGTTTCAGGAATCCAGACATGATCTCCCTGCGTTACGCATCCTGCTTCCTTCAAAAGAGCAACTGCTTTTTCATTCTGAATCACACATCCTGTTCTTCCAAGAATGCGAATTGCTGCTGCCGCAATTTCCCGACACTGTTCTTCATTTAACGCCCGATACATCACCGTCGATTTTTCAACCTTGTTCATCTTCATATTTCTGCTCTCCTTTTCTTTTATTTCATTCTTTTCTTTTATTTCATTCCATTATCGCCCGCACTAAAATCTTTCAGCCTTCTTTTCTTTCTTTTGCAATTGCAAACAGGTCGATTACAAACAGAAGCAGCATAACGCCAGCCCAGACCGGCCATGTCTTTACATAAGTTTCTGCTTTCATTCCTGAAACAAGCCAGCCGGCACAATAGGTACTGAGGAAAGAACCGAATCCATATACCGCTGTTGTAATCGATACCGCATCATCCATTCTGGAAGCAGGAACAATTTCATAGCCATGGGAATAATTATACGGCATCGCAATCTTGTAAGTCAGACCTGCGATTGTTCCGATTACATAAAGCATCACTGCAGACGGCGCCAGAACCATGATTAAAATTCCGGCTCCGGCAAGAAGGTAAGCTAATGTAATCGTAAAACGTTTTAATTTGCCGACAATCCATCCAAACGCAATACCCAGTAAAAATCCAAGCAAAGATTTCAATGTACCGGAGTAACCGGCTGTAACAGAATCACCAATTCCTGTTTCCATAACATAGGAAGAGATATAATACAGAACGGTTGCCCCAAGAGCAATATTCATTACAAAGAAACAGCCTGACATCTCCCAGAACTTCCATCCCAGTTTTTCCTTTTTCATACCGGAATCACGGTTTTTTACAGTTTCTCCTGAACCCGCTTTTACACTGGGAACAAATAAAATAACAAGAACAAGCATCGGAATTGCTGTTACATAATAAATTTTGAATGTATTCAACCAGCCTGCCTGCCCCAGAATTCCTCCAAAATAACTGAACACCATACCTGCAAAACTCATTGCGGCACTGTAAAATCCATTAATTCTGGCTCTGTCCTTCTGACTTTCATACAGATCGGAAATATAAGCAATGCCTACGACATTAACCATTCCTTCACCGACTCCAACAAGAGTCCTCATCACACAGACATAATACACATTATCGTTAAAAGCTCCAAAGACAGCTCCGATTGCAAATACAGCAGAACCGATCATAAAAACAATTTTCTTATCAATTCGTTTAAATAGCAATGGGGTTGCCAGAGATGCGATTACCAGTACGATCATTGGCCCGGATACAATATAATTAACCGCATTCATATTTTCCGGATAATAACCATAAATCTGACCGATAACCGGTGTAATAACAAGATCTGCCATAACGCAGACATTAGAGAATAAAATTGCAAGTAATGCAAGTATTCGTTTTGTTTTAGACATTTCCAGTTTCATAGTTTTATTCCTCTTCTTTCAGATTTTCTTATTCTGCCAGCTTAATTCTGGAGTAACGATACACTTCATCACAGAATGTTTTACTAAGCGGATACGGTGAATAGTAATTATCCATTAAAAACGGATTTCCATACTGAAGCATTTTATCCACAAAAGCTCTGGCTGCAGCAATGTGCTCTTCTTCCGGAGCTTCCAGAGGCGGAACATCCGGCGATACATGCATCAGAAGTTTATCTCCGAACTCAGGCACACACTGATCAAATTCAAGAATATTCTGGCATTCCAGCATATCAAAGCCTGCTTCGATGTATATCGGAATCAGTGGATCTACCTTACCGCAGCTATGACATTCCGCAATCATGCCTTTTTTATGAATATAATCGGTGATTCTCTGCATATGAGGAAGAATTTTTTCCCGAATAAGCTCCGATGAAAAGAACACGCCTCTCTGATGTCCCCAATCATCATGAACGCATACCGCATCCACATTTTCACTTCCCAATACATCCAGGAATTTATCAATCAGACTGATATACAGATCCGTCAGTTTCTCAAATAATTCCTGTATCGCTTCCTCCTGTTCCTCATCTATCATTGCAACAGCTGCTTCTTCAAAATCCATAAAAGAAATCAGGCGTTCAAAATAACCGCTGCAGATAATAATTTCCCAAAAATCATTTTTTCTGAAAAACACCTCTGTTCTGCGTTTCATCTCCTCCCAGTCCCAGGAATCGATATATTCCTTTGTAGGAAAATGAATCACCTCTTTCCAGTCGTTTACATCTTCTAAAGGTGCATGACCCGGACGTGTGGTTGAACCTCCTACCTGCTCTACATACTCCCATTCAATGCCAAACATATCTTTGCCGCCCAGTTCCGCGGCGGACAATCTGGCATCCATAACATTTCCTTTTGCAACATTATCCGGTACGCACTCAGGACAAAGATAGCCGTAATCAAATGTACTTGGCAGCCATACAGGCTCTCCCTTCAAAGCTCTGAGAAGATTCTCTTTCGGCGTAATCGGAGGATCAAACTCTGTCATCTCACAGCCGAACACCACTCTGCTCTTTCCCGTTTGCAGTTCCTTCTCATCAAACTTATATTTCTCCATCTCAAAATCATCCTTTCCGTTTTGCTGGTTCAATCGTAGCTACCATCGTTTTTGAAATGTTTTAGAAATATTTTTATGGATCCATTTTCTGATAAATATTTCCTGAATCATTGTGCTTTCATTATATCAGCAGAACAAGACAGGGAAAATACGCAGAAAACGTCATCTTTCACCCCTCGATTGCAACAGATATTCAATCCCTGCTGCTGCCGGCAATTTCCTTTCGCTTATTTTGTCGAAATACACCCTCTGACTTTGAAGCTTTTATCCATTTTTTTCAGCTAAATTCCATGGTATAATCAATTTATCGCAAAGAGAAAACATTTTTCATCAAAACAAGCAAAGGAGTCTGTTATGCTGCTCAATCTTACTATTATAAAAGATTTCTTAAAAGACTGTGTTATTCTGCAGGAAACTCTCAACGATAAGGAGCCGCGGCGGTTAAAATACCCTGTTCTTGGCTCTGAAAGCACCATACTGGATGAATCCCATTTATATCTTTTTCACAGTGAAAAAATGCCTTCCCGACCCATTTTTACCAGCCATGTTTCCATCATCTGTCTGGGATATCTTCCGGGTATTTATCAAAATGATAATTGCGAATCCTTGTGCTTAAGCTCTGATACCGATCTCTACCTGCTGTTTTCTCAGATTCAGGAGATTTTCAGTCTGTTTTCCGATTACGAATCCAAAATTAAAAATCTGTTGATTGAAGGCCGCCCCGTTCAGGAGTTAAAAGGTTTGGCCTATTCCCTTTTTCAAACTCCGATTACCGTCTATGACAAATTTGACAGAATTTTATTTATGGTCTACGACAATACCAGACCCGAATTTTTAGACCTTTATGAAAGTTATGAGATTGGCTATGTACCGGAAGATGAAAGAAGTATTCTCTATAACAATCCCGGTTTTCTGGACACTTTTCAGACAAAAGAACCGGCATTTTCTTCCAATGACATCTATGGGACCGATATTATCTATGCCAATCTGTTTGAACAGGAAATTTACTGCGGAAGGCTGATCATCGAAAATACCTATCGCTCTTTCCGAAGCAGCGACTACAGCCTTGTCAAATGGCTGGCAGACTATGTCCTGTTATTTATGAAAAAAAACCGGCAGTTTCACTTTAATATTTCACGTGAACTTGAACTTTTAATGGATCAGATTTTGATAAATGGACTTCCATATAGAAGTGATTGTGATACGGTGCTGAATATGATTGGATGGGATAGAGAAGATGAATATGTATGTTTTGCAACCACAACTTTTGCCAATAAAAATATCGATGAGTATCTGAATGATGGAGCACATTATCTTTCCGAGCTATTTGACAGCCAGTATATCTACATTTATCATAACTGCATTATTCAAATTATCAATTTATCCAAATCAGAATATCCCTATCATGATATTCTTCGCAGATTAAATCTTTTTTTAACGAATACTGCCTATTATTCCGGCAGCAGCAGTTTTTTTCAGGATTTTGCAGCTATACGTATTTATGTCCAGCAGGCTCTCTCCATGGCAGAGTATGCACTTTTGGATCGAAAAAACAGGTTATACGAGTATCGCCAGAATGTTCTTGCCATGATGCTTTCAAAATTACAGGATTCTTATGGCGGACGAACCTACTGCATCGGGGAACTTCAACAGCTGATGAAATATGATGCAGAAAAAGGCAGCAGTCTTGTAAAAACTTTAAAATGTTACATTAATAATAATCTGAGCATCACCCGCACGATTGAAAAACTATATATCGCACGCTCAACCTGTCTGTACCGTTTTAAACGAATCCACCAGCTGACCAGACTTGATCTGGAAGACCCCTCTGTGATTCTGTATCTGCATATCCTGTTTCAGATCATGGACTGGGAATCAGAATATGCAGATGAATAACCGCACCTGTACTTCTGTTGTTAACCTTACACCAAACTCTGCCCGTCCCCGCACACTGCCCTGACGAAACGGCGGATCTCCATTTTATTTTCATTTCCGGCGTTCGTAATCAGATACAGATTTCTTCTCTGGATATCGCAAAGAGGAATCGCCTTTACGGAATCCGAAAGGGAAAAGAATGACCTCCAATGTCCCGGGAATACCGAGACTCCGGTGTTTCGTTCCACAAATTTCAAATGGATAATGGGGTCGCTTGACTGAAGCACAACATTAGGCGTAACCCCCTTTTCCTGAAAGATTTTAAAAAGCCTCATATAGCCCTTATTTTTGGAATCTGCCGCAATAACCGGATTAGTACCGATATCACTGATCTTCAGCACATCCCTCTCTGCCAGAGGATTTTTCTGATTTACCAGCACGTAAAGAAGCTCTGATGTGAGGAAATAGCTCTTGATTGCCTGCGAGGAAAAGGGCCCTACGCAGAAAGCTGCATCCAGTTCTCCCTTTAACAGCTTTTCTTCACAAATAAAGTCTGTTTCATTAAAGATTTCCACCGAAATATCCGGGTATTCCTTTTTAAATCCCGCCATAAGCAGCTCAAAATCAAACATTCCCATAACATTCGATGCAAAACCGATTTTCAAATTGGAATGTTTTCTTTTTGCCTCCTCCAGTACGTCCATCGTTTTTTTATATTCATTCACCAGACGTCTGGCTTCCCTGTAGACCAGTTCACCGAACTCCGTAGGAATCAGATGATTTTTAACCCGCAGAAATAACGGCATCTCCAGCTCCTGCTCCAGCTTCTGAATGGTCTTGGACAATCCCTGCTGCGTAATAGAAAGCTGCTTCGCCGCAGCAGTAAGATTTTTCTGTTCAAAAACCGCAATATAATATTCGAGCTGTCTGTATTCCATAGCGCCCGCTCCCTTCTATCTGTATTCCCTGGCTCCCGCTCTCCTCTGACCGTATTGCTCATGCTTTCTTCTGGCCGTATTCCCTGGTGCCTGATTTCTTCTGGCCATATTCCCTGGTTCCTGATTTCTTCTGCATTCTCCTTAAATCATACCACAACCTGCAGTTGTAGCTCAACAAAAAACATCTGTTTTATAAAAACAAAGGCATCCCTTATAATGGGCTCATAAGCAATTCACACCCCGCCCTGAAAGGAGAACCCAAATGCCTAACGTAACATTTCATTTTGAAAATGATAAACCTGTCACTGTATCTGCCGTAAAAGGCAGCAATCTGCTGGAAACAGCACGAAGCGCCAATGTTGTGATCGACGCTCCCTGTTCCGGTAACGGAGCCTGCGGAAAATGCCGTGTAAAACTGGTTTCCGGTGATGTAAACTGCAAAAAATCCTTACATATTACAGATGAGGAATACGCTGCCGGATGGCGTCTTTCCTGTATCAGTACAATCGAAAATGATGTGGAAGTTCAGGTTCCCGACATTGCCTCTGCTTTTAAAAACCGTATGAAAATTGCCGATCTGAACTCAAAAGAAGAAATTGCCATCTTTGAAGACGCAAGAAAAGCAGTAGAAGATGCAGGAATGCCTATGGTAAATACCATGGACGTACTGACAGTTTCCATGGATGAGCCTACGCTCGACAATCCCATGCCCGATAATGAACGACTGACCCGTGCCATCGAAGAAATGACCGGTATTGAAAAAGTTCATCTTCCCTATATGGTTCTGAAAAAGCTTCCCGTTGTTCTGCGTGAAGGCCATTTTACAGTCAAATGCGTTGTCCGCCAAACAACAAAATCCGTTTTCGTATATGATGTTTTCCCGTCAGATGAAAATATTGTAATCGGTGGACTTGCTATTGATATCGGTACCACTTCCGTAGCAGCTCTGCTTATCAATATGCAGACCGGTGAAATCATCTCAAGAGCTTCAACCGGAAACGGACAGATTCGATTCGGCGCAGACGTTATCAACCGGATCATTGAATCTTCAAAGGAAGGCGGAGTGAAAAAGCTCCAGGATGCTGTAATCAAAGAAACCATCAATCCTCTGATTGCTCAGATGTGCCGCAGCGCCGGCTTCCCTGCCCGTCACATTTACCGCATGTGTGTGGCAGCAAATACTACTATGAACCATTTGTTTGCAGGAATCCCTTCCGATTATCTGCGGATGGAACCGTATATCCCGGCATTTTTCAAAACAAACTCTCTGTTTGCTTCCGATTTGGGAATCTGCGTCCATCCCGATGCTCATATTATCATAGCGCCCAATGTAGGAAGCTACGTAGGCGGTGATATTACTGCCGGTACTCTGGTTAGTATGCTGTGGAATAAGCCTGAATTTTCCCTGTTTATCGACCTCGGTACAAACGGAGAGCTGGTATTCGGAAATAACGATTTTATGATGTGCTGCGCCTGCTCTGCCGGTCCCGCTTTCGAAGGCGGTGATATTTCCTGCGGTATGCGCGCCACTGATGGTGCAATCGAAGCCTGCACTATAGATGAAGACAGCATGGAACCCACATTCCGCATCGTAGGTGATGAAGGAGAACGCCCTGTCGGCATCTGCGGTTCCGGTATCATCGACATTATCGCAGAACTGTTCCGCACCGGAATTATCAATCCCAAAGGCAAATTTGTCCGCGAAGGCCGCCGTATACGCCATGATAAATATGGTATGGGAAGCTATGTCCTGGCTTTCCAGGAAGAAGCAGGCGGCCCGAAGGACGTGGAAATCACAGAGGTTGATATCGATAACTTTATCCGCGCCAAAGGAGCCATTTTCTCCGCAATCCGCACCATGCTGACTTCAATCGACTTTGATATTTCCATGATCGAAGGAGTCTATGTAGCGGGCGGTATCGGCAGCGGCATCAATATGGCAAACGCCGTACGGATCGGCATGTTCCCTGACATCGATCTCGAAAAGTTCCACTACATCGGAAACTCTTCTCTGACAGGAGCTTACTCCATGCTGCTCTCCCGCGCAGCCGAACGAAAAACCTACGAACTGTCCACCAACATGACGTATCTCGAACTCAGCACAGTTCCGTCATACATGGATGAATTTGTAGCCTGCTGTTTCCTGCCGCACACAGACACCTCGCTCTTCCCGAACATTTCTCAGTAAATTAAAGAGCAGAGCAGGAAACGAATCAATATTATAAAATTGGAGGTACGACTATGAAAATGATGCATATCACAATTCATACTGCAAAACTGAAAGAATCCGTAGAATTTTACTGCAGCATCCTTAATTTTTCAATTCAGGAAAGTTTTCAGGCAGCAGGCGGTAAATCCATTACCTTCCTGAAAAGTGAAGACAGCGATGTCCGCATCGAGCTGATTGCCGATGAAAAACAGGCCTACAATGGCGCCGGACTGTCAATCGGCTTCCACGCAGAAGACATCGACGAGACCTATGAAGCCCTGAAGCAGAAAGGCCTGCAGCCGTCTGCAATCATCTCTCCCAACCCTCATACACGGTTCTTTTTTATAGAAGATCCCAACGGAGTCAGCATACAGATTATTTAATGATATCAGGGTCAAAAGGTATCTTCCCCTGATTTGACAGCATGATAAAAGCCGCAGCCTTATTGAAAAGACTGCGGCTATATCTATCTGTATTGGTAATCAGATTACGGAAAAGCGAACGAAATCCCTGATTGGGCCATACTATATCTGTCCGTATTAATAGCATGAGTACTCTGCTTCATAAAGAATATTCTTATGTGTTACCACCCAATACTGCATCTTCGTGCCGTGAATCTCATTCTTTAACGTCGGTGAAACAATTCGGTAAACCGATTGTTCCGGGGTAAAATCAGCGCTGCTTAAATCACCTATCTGGTCCACATCTTCCATGGAAACCGGCTCTGTTTCAACAACATATGCCTCCCGGATAAAACCGTTCCATAAAACAGACCATCTGATTGCGCCTTTAGCAGTGAACGGGTTAAACCATACAATGTGAAATAAAACTGCGATAATAAATACTGCTCCTAATATCCGTTTCCAGTTCTTCATATGTCCTACCTCCTGTATAATATGTAAAAACAATATGTGAAAAACATAAGTAAACAACTTCTATCATATTCATTATACTATATTAGAGGATTTTGACAATTCAATTAGTATGAACTTTCCCTGCAAATGGATTAATTCTTGATTAAGATTTTTTTAAATCCTGCGACAAACTCAAATTTATTCCAGCATGTTATGAATCATTGCGCTTGGTCCCGCTTTGTAGATTTCACACAAATGATCCATATGAGAGGCTAAGTATAGTTTTCCGCTGATTGCAGCAAATTTATCCCAATATGCACCACAATTGGACTGTTGGAGATACTTTTTCTGCTGATCAAAATCTTCTTCCGATAATGCTGCTTTCAGTTTTTGCAAAGAACCCTCATAATGCATTTCGATTATTTTACAAAAATCATATTTACTGATCTGATCCGTAAACGCTAATAAATGCGCAAAACCTTCGTCAAATGTGATATAACTTAACTGTTGCTGATACCCACAAGTATCTATGGAGTGATCCGCATGGATACAAATATGAGCGGTTTCATGCGTTATCATTCCAATAATAACAGATAAAATATCCTTTCCTTGCTGCTCATAATCCAAAAATCTGACTAAATCAAAAACCATATATTCACGACCATTATATTGTCGTACCATAGCATCAAAAGGAGAGGGACATCCAACTGCTAACACAATATTGATATCATTAAATTTGTTTTCCCAATCTGAGAACAACATAGAAAACAGTTCTACATTAAATGGAATAAATGATGTTAGATTCTTTTGTATTTTTTCGTAGATATTCCTCACTTTTTCTGCTTCAATCTTCTTGGGTTCTTCAAAAATATATTCTCCATTATCCAAAATATGGTCAAAAATCCAATGGCTTTTATAGCTTGAACTTCCCTGTAAATAGCTTTTGATTATTGAGTTATCTATATGCATCTATATCATCTCCACAACTTCGTATTTGTATATCCGTGTAAATTATATCTCTGGCATTCCAAAAAAGCAAGCCATCAGTCACACAAAAAAG
>JAUNPP010000215.1 GCA_030536685.1 Lachnospiraceae bacterium | reverse complement strand
AGAAACAAAGAGAAAGAAGCAGAGAGAAAGAAAAAGAATGCGGAAAGGAATTTGAAAATGTCAATTTTAGAAGTAAACAATATTCAAAAAATTTATACGACCCGTTTTGGCGGGAATAAAGTACAGGCGTTGTCTAATGTAAGCTTTAGCGTGGAAAAGGGAGAATATGTAGCAATTATGGGGGAATCCGGTTCCGGTAAGACCACACTTTTAAATATTCTGGCGGCACTTGATAAGCCGACAGGCGGAAGCGTGCTTCTGGATGGAAAAAATCCGGCAGAAATTAAAGAATCTGCGCTTGCAGCCTTCAGAAGAGATCATCTGGGATTTGTATTTCAGGATTTTAATCTGCTGGATACGTTTTCTCTTTATGATAATATTGTGCTGCCGTTGGTGTTAGCCGGAAAATCTTATCCGGAAATGAAACAAAAAGTCGCTCCGATTGCCAGACAGCTTGGAATTGAAGCGCTTTTGCAGAAATATCCGTATGAGGTTTCAGGAGGACAGAAACAGAGGGCGGCTGTTGCGCGGGCGCTGATCACTGCTCCGAAGCTAATCCTGGCTGATGAGCCGACCGGTGCGCTGGATTCCAAGGCGACAGATGAACTGCTGAAGTTATTTTCAGAGATTAATGCGGGCGGCCAGACGATTCTGATGGTAACACATTCGGTAAAGGCAGCAAGTCATGCGGGTCGTGTTCTGTTTATCAAGGATGGAGAAGTGTTCCATCAGATTTATCGTGGAAACAGCAGTAATGAAGAACTGTACCAGAAAATTTCCGATACATTAACAATGCTTGCGACAGGTGGTGAGATGTAATGAAAAGAGGCTTTTATCCAAAACTGGCGCTGACCGGAATCAGGAAAAACCGTCAGACCTATGTGCCGTATTTATTAACCTGTATAGGGATGATCATGATGTTTTATATTGTTTCCGCCCTCTCACGCAATGAGGTGCTGGCTGCTATGAAGGGCGGCAGCCTTATGCAGGAAATGCTGTCTCTGGGAATGGGAATCATGGGAGCTTTTTCACTGATCTTCCTGTTTTATACCAATTCATTTCTGATTCGGAGAAGAAAACGCGAATTTGGCCTGTATAACATTCTGGGTATGGGAAAATGGAATCTGGCAAGAGTCCTGGTGTGGGAATGTGTGATTATGTTTGCAATTTCCATAGTCTGCGGTCTGCTTTGCGGAATCCTTTTTTCAAAGGTCGGGGAGCTCTGCATGACATGGGTGCTGCGGGAAAAAGTGGATTTCAGTTTTTATATATCAGGGGTATCTGTTGTTCAGACGGTTGTCTTTTTCCTGATCATATTTTTCCTGATCCTGTTAAATTCTCTGCGGCAGATTCAGGCGGCAAGGCCGATCGAGCTGCTGCACAGCGATAAAACAGCGGAAAAACCGCCTAAATCCAATTGGATACTGGCTCTGGCAGGCGTATTGATCCTTGGAGGGGCCTATACTCTGGCTGTGCTGATTGAAGACCCTATGACAGCATTACTTTGGTTTTTTATTGCTGTTATCATGGTAATCGTGGCTACCTATCTGCTTTTTATCGCCGGAAGCGTAGTATTTTGCCGCTTGCTGCAGAAGAACAAAAAGTTTTATTACAAAACGAACCATTTTATCTCTGTTTCTTCTATGGTTTACCGTATGAAACAAAACGGAGCGGGTCTGGCCTCCATTTGCATTTTATCTACGATGGTTCTTGTCACGCTTTCCTCAACGGTATGTCTGTTTATCGGAACAGAGGACAGCCTGCAAAAACGTTATCCCCGTGATATCGTAGCAGAAACCTATTCATTAGAAGAAAAATATACGGATGCTGTTCATAAGAGCATTGAAGCTACACTTGAAAAAGCCGGCGAAAAACCGGAAAATATGCTGTATTATCGTTATCTGGCGTCTGCGGCATTCTTTAAGGGGGATGAAGTAACTCTTAATGCAGAGGACTTTGACTCCGACAGCAGTCTGGGTGAAATTTTCCTGCTGCCATTGGAGGATTATAACCGTGTTACAGGAAAAAAGGAAACCTTAAAAGATGACGAGGTGCTGTTATATTGTACAAAACGGAACTGGAATTATGACAAAATTTCAATTTCAGGGCTTGGGGAGTGGAATGTAAAGAAGGTAGTGGAAAAATTTGTGGATAATGGCCTTGATTCCATGCAGATGGTTCCTTCTGTGTTTATTTTCATCCCGAATCTGGATGATATTCCGAGATTTGTAGCTTTTGATGCAAAAGGATCAGGAATGAATCTGATGGAGCATGACTATTATGCATTTGATCTGAGCTGCAGCGATGAGAAGATTATTGAAATCGCAAAGCAGATCCGAAACGGAAAGGACGGAATTGTGGAAATCCAGCTGAATGATGAAAAGTTTCCGTCTGTTTCGACAGAAGTGCTGGAAGAACAGAGGATTGAGTTTTACGGAATGTACGGCGGCCTGTTTTTCCTGGGAATCTTTCTTGGACTGGTCTTTATCTTCGGAACGGTTCTGATCATGTATTACAAACAGATTATCGAGGGATATGAGGATAGAGCGAGATTTGATATTCTGCAGAAGGTCGGTATGACTGCAAAGGAAATCAGAAAGAGTATTAATTCTCAGATATTGACGGTATTTTTCCTTCCGCTTGCGATTGCAGGCATTCATACAGGATTTGCATTTCCGATGGTTTCCAAAATCCTGCTGGTGCTGGGTCTGACGGATACAAATCTTCTGATTTGGATAACGGTTGGCTGTTATCTTGTATTTGCCTTGTTTTACATTGCTGTTTATGTGGCAACCTCCAGAGTATATTATGGAATTGTAACCCAGAAGGAAGCAGAGGCTTAACGGTTCTGAGTAAAAATAAAAAGTGATTTTCGGATGATTTTTTGCCGGATATGAAGATAGAATTCATATCCGGCATTATGTAGTTTATACATCTTTTCCTGTGCCAGGACAGCGACAAAAAGCTTCCTTTATGAAAATTATGTGAAATTTATTAAAACGAACATAAGTTCTTGATTTAAAACGGAATTTGTGGTAGACTAGCAGCAGATAATAAATTTCTGACAATCGGTTCATGAAACTGATATTGAGGAAGAATTTCGGAAGGGAGCATCAAACATGGCGAAAAAAGATGATTGGAATCAGCCGGATCCGAAGATTAGCGAAGTAAAGGGCAGCGCTGGTAATACAGACGGTGTCGGCAGTGCTGGCAGTGCTGGTAGTGCTG
>JAUNPP010000214.1 GCA_030536685.1 Lachnospiraceae bacterium | reverse complement strand
ACCAAACCGTGGTTTTTTTCTCCAAACCGTGTTTTTTTATCAATTAGAATACTGTTCCTGATTGTTGCCTGGAGCATAAAAGCATTCAGTCTATATTCAGGATCTTGTAAGCCAACCGCTTCTAACTCTTTGCACATACGGTCAACACCTTCGCCATATTCCTTTACAAAGCTATATGCTTTCAAAAATTCTGCAATTTTGGGATTCCTGGAAAAATGTGTATGTCGGATATTGTCTGTTTTCACAAGCCCCGGTAACTTTCCCGGACTTTCCACAACAATCCTGTCATCAAACATTTTTATCTGAATATCAGTTCCTCTAATACTGTAATCTCGATGTGTAACAGCATTTACAATAATTTCCTGTCGGACAAACTTCGGATATTCTTCTTCTGTCACAAATAATCCATCCTCGCCCAGATAAGTTTTTTCCTTAATTTGTGTATTCAA
The DNA here is from genome assembly GCA_030536685.1 of Lachnospiraceae bacterium. Taxonomy (GTDB): domain Bacteria; phylum Bacillota; class Clostridia; order Lachnospirales; family Lachnospiraceae; genus TWA4. Next base: position 2,835 of record JAUNPP010000214.1, on the reverse strand, counting down.
GTATGCAACTGCATCTGTTATCATTTTCAGTATATTTCCTTCAAAAATGACATCCTTGATAACATTCATCTGTGTCCCGACACGTTCTTCTGTCCCTTCATAACGAATAAAGCGTACACGTGCTCTTGGAAAATACAACTGTGGATTTTTACCAAATAACAATATTGCAGCAGAACTTATCTGCATTTTCCCATTTTTTTCTTTTATAAATCCTTTATTTTCCATCAAATATTCCATTGCCGTTTTTGAATAGCCGATTTGAGCAACATATTTTTCTACAAAAGGAACATCAATATCCTCTATATCAGCTTCCGGAACCGGTTTATCTTCAAAGAATCGTTCTCCCTTATCATACATCAGCTGTATTCTTTCCTCAAAAGTAAGTTTTTTTGATTTATCCCCCACACGCATAAATACCTCATCTGCCTGATTTGCATGTACTTCCATACTCGGTTCAATATGCATAAGAAGAATGTGATTTTCTTTTCCTTTAAAGTCAATACACTGTACCTTTTCTATTTCTACTTTCACAGTCGGGATACAAAAATCAAACGGTACCCGAAGCAGTTCATTTAACTTTTGGATGTCATAATCGACACCCTCTATCCTACGTGTCTTGTCAGATATTCCAATGGCAACTGTACCACCATCAGCATTTGCAAATGCTATAATTGGTATTGCCAATGCTTTTGGATTAATATTGACACTTTTTCTGTCAAATACCTGCATTTCTTCAATTGCCAGTACTTCGTCTATTGTCATTTAACCGCTCCCCTCCATTTGCATCTTTTACCTTAACTATAACTATTTTTTCTGCTTATCGCAATATATATTATGTCCATTTTACATTCATCTTTATATGTTTCAAAATATCTTTCACATCGGAATACTCTCCCTCACCTACAGCACCCCATACCCAATATAAACATTCGGATACTGCTGAAACGCTGCAAGCTGCCTTGCATTCCGATGAAACCAGCTTTTCAGGCGGCTGCCGTATAGCCAGGGATCATTTCCTTCGATAATCCCCCACTGCATCAAAAGCGCTGCTGCTCCGGTGACTGCCGGTGCTGCGAAGGAAGTTCCTGTGAAGCTGGCATATCCGCTTCGGACAGCTGAGGCAGCCATCGAAGCTGCTGGCGAGGAGGCCGCTCTGCCGCTTCCTGCCCGCGGAGCCAGAACATCTACTCCCGGCGCTGCCAGATCCGGTTTTACCTGATTTGTAAAAGCTGTAAATCCCCGCCCCGAAAATGCTGCATAAGTTTGTTTCATAGAGTCATATGCTCCTACTGTAATCACCCGCTCTGAGGCCGATGGAACCGTCAGCGTATGATTCTGGTCAGGAACGGCAAATCCGGTTCCCGCATTCAGGGTATTTCCGGCGGGAAGCCATAATTCAAAATCACCGGTTACGATCCGAACCGGATTTAGACGAATTCTCCAGATTCCGCTGTCTACATAGCGGTCAATCGGTATAAAATCAAAGAAAACCTCCTGCAGAGGCTGATACGGCGACGGCAGCCCATTGTAAATCACCAGATTGGTTCGCCCGCTCCGATACTGCTGAAGCGGCTGACCTCTCTCCAGCAAATCCGTGTCATAATAAACTGTAAATTCCTCTCCTGAGGGAGAAATCAATCTGACTTCACAGATATCCGCATAATTTTTCCAAAGCTGTAAACTGAAAGAACCCTGGCGTTCTGCAACCGGCAGCAAAATCTCATAAGGAAGCGTCTGAAGCTTTGCGGACGTATGAATCGGCCTTCCCGCCTCATTTCCGCTCCCCACGCAGATCGTCACCCTCTCTGTTAAAGCAATTTCTGTCAGATAAGTAGAGAGGAGACTTCTGCCGCTGTGTGAGCCATAATTATTTCCGATGCTCAGATTCACTGCCATCGGCTTCCCAAACTCCCTTGCTTTTTTCAGCAGATAATCCACCGCAAGCATCAGCTGTGTCGTTTTGATATAATCATCATTTTCCCCCTGCGCCAGACGCACCACCACAAGCTCCGCATCCGGCGCGTAGCCTTCCGTAATAAAATCGCCGCTTACAATCCGGCTTCCGGCTGCAATTCCCGCTACAGCCGTACCGTGTCCCGACAAATCCCGAAATGCAGGCAAAGCAGCAGTATTTCCCAAAAGCTGCTCATTAATTTCTTCCCGGCTGTACTCCCGCGTCGCCTGATCCCACAAAGCTGCGATCCTGGTGCTTCCATCCGGATTTCTGAATGCCGCATGATAAATATCAATCCCGGAATCTGCGATTCCTACAAGTACCCCTCTTCCTTTTAAATCAATTCCCAGCCGCTCCCGCAGGCTGTCAATCCCGGATTCCTGTACACTGTCCACCGCAGCAGAAAAAAACTGTTTCTTCTTCTGTTCATCCGTCCAATCCCCCAAATACAGGCGTTTGGGAATTTCAATATAAATAATTCCCGGTGTCTGCGCAAACTCCGCCAGCAGATTCTGCGGAATTTGCACCAGAGCGTAATTGCTCATCAGCGGAAAACTCACCACCTGCGGGTATTTTGCGAAAAATTCTTCCGGATAAACGGAAAAACGAACGACTATCTCCCAGATATTCCCTTCCGGTGTATAACCGGTATTCAGAATACCCGAACGCATCCGTTTGGATTCACTGACATTAAGACTGACATTCAACACATTTTCAAATTCAGGTAAAAACATATACTCTCCTGTCCTGCTTTTTTCCACATAAAAAGGATAAGGCATTGTTTTCATTGCAATTGCCTTATCCTTCTATTATTTTATTCAGTTATATCAGGTCAATGAATAACTTTCACTTCTATTTACTGTTTCTTAGTTACTGTTTCT
>JAUNPP010000213.1 GCA_030536685.1 Lachnospiraceae bacterium | reverse complement strand
CATCCGAAGCTTTTTCATCTAAAGCTTTTTCATCCGAAAGTACGTAAGAATCCTCCATGCCACAGCTTTCAAGTCTCCATCGGTCAACAGTTCTCCCATCAGAAAAAACAAATGCATCCTCCTCAACCATTTTCCAGACATACTGAAACGGAGTTCCCTGATTTTTATCCAGAGGATTCGTTAGAAGAACTGTCGCAGCTGCTATACAGCCAGTCGCAGCCACCGCCATGATCCAGAAAGCAGGTTTTCTGTAATTCAGCACATTTTTGATACGGCTTTTCGGATTTCCTTCTCCAAAAGCCAGCCCAAAACCGGTAATTACTTTTTTACCTACAGCGTGATTCAAAAGCGACGCGGAATATTCAAAGCGAATATCATAACTCATCATCTGCATTACAGCCTCATCACAGCTCATTTCCATATCCCTGCCCGATAGAATAAATGCAGCCCATACAAAAGGATTAAACCAATGCAGAGCCAAAGCGATAAAAGCCAGGACTTTTATGATATGGTCTTTTCTGCAGATGTGGTGCTGTTCATGAAAAATAATGTATTCCCGTTCTTGCTCAGACATGTCCGAGGGCAGGTAAATTCGAGGATGCCAAAGGCCGATTAGAAAGGGAGATTGGATATGATCCGCCAGATAAATATTATCCCGAAACCGCATGGAACATTCCGTCTGCCTGCGCAGCCTGATAAAAGATACGATACTGTAAACAAGCAAAATAATAATTCCCAACAGCCAGATAGCTGTTAAAATCGTCAAAATTGAAACCTGTTTCTGCTGTATTCCCTGTTTCTGATCCGGCAGAATGCTGCCTATCATTTCATTAATTGCAGAAACAGAAAAATACTTTCTGTATATAATATCAGCTGGAACATATTCTATCTCACCTGACTCTGTTACGGGCATATCTGCCAGATTCAGCGCCGAAAAAGGTGATGACACTGAAAACGGACACAGCAGCCGGAGCAGCACAATTCCCCAAAGCATATATGAAAATATTTTAGGAGCCCTGCGAAGCAGTAGCCGTACTGCCAAAACAGCCAGAATGGTAATGCCAGCGGTAATACTCATGTTTAAAACACCCCAAAAAGCTTTACACCACAAACTCATCCGTTCTTCCCCCTCCCGCTGTTGATAATATCGATCAATTCTTTTATTTCAGCATCAGACAACTTTTTCCGCGCTGTAAATGCTGCAACAAAAGCCGGTAAGGAACCATCAAAGGCTTCCTCGACAAATGTTTCTCCCTGCATTCCGTAAAATTCCTGACGTGATAACACAGAAGAAACGATTCCTCCATTATTCTGAAAAATTCCTTTTTCACAAAGCTTGCGCAAAACATTATAGGTAGTCGGGCGTTTCCAGTTCAATTCCTTTGCACATATCACAGCCAGCTCCCGTGAATGAATTGGTTCGTGCTGCCAGATTATATCTGCAAAATGCGATTCCACAACTCCAAGTTTACTATCGGTCATAGATTTCTCACCTCCTCTGCTTGTATAAAATTTTAAACAGCAATCTGTTCTTCCTGCGCTCTGTATTTAGTTTATTGCCAATGAACTATTTTTAGTTTATCGTAAATAAACTGATTTGTCAATAAAAAGAGTGCTTTGCGTTTGCAAAGCTTGCTATAAAAGAATTTGGAAGTGTTGAAAAATATACTGAAACAATGAAATGCAATTTGGAACATTTTTCTGAGGTTATGGAGCAGCAGATGTCAGGTGATGTCAAAGAGATTGGAGAACAAAGCGATGCGCTCTATGGAAGAGCCATTACCGATGCAAAACATGGCTCTGGCGCTGCTGATCATATTGTGAAAGCATTTCAATATGATGCAGACCACAAGCATTAAAAAATCAAATAGAGGCAAACCAGAGCCAACAGGCATAAAGAAACCTCAGAATCATTGTGATACATCGTTGTGGTGCATCGTTCTGTTGCTCCATTATTGGATACAGTAATTTTACTCGACCTTTTTTATAACCAAGTTATAGCTGCTATCATAATACATCCCAAGCTCTCTACACATTCTATCATTTACCTTATCTAAGGCTTTCTTATATTCTGCATATTGCGGAGACAAAACCATCAGGTTAGGGATGAATACATCGTTGTATCCTTTATCTTGAAATTCTTTCTGCATTTTTCTCTGCGCAACAAACGAAGGATGATACTTCATTATGCCAGTCTTCATTTTTGCGCCTTTCCACACGCTTTCTTTTAACCTTTCGTATTCGCTTTCACTCATATCACGATAATAAGCTATCATCTCATCTGCGGTTCTTGTTTCTTGAATAATACCTCCCGCCATCTTTACACCTAATCCCATAATAAAAGGAACTTTCAATGTGGTTTCATCACAATACTCCAATATGTTTCGTAAGGCTTGCTTCTGTTCTGAAGTCTTTACTCTTACATTAAGAAATGGTTTGAAGTGACTTTTAAAATAATCTCCCCATTCTCTTCCTGGCAGCAAAGACTCAATTGCATTTTCAACAGTCTGATAATCAAGCAGTTCATTCGCTTTATCCGCATTGTCATCATCTATAAATCGCCTTAATGCTTCAATCTCTGCGTCTTGCAAGATTTTTTCCTCCAGCTTATTTTGATAAACACGAAGAAGAATGCTCTTGTCACCATTATCCAAAAGGCTCTTTATATCTTTAATACCGATACCGAGCTTTCGATATATTGAAATCTTTTTTAAAGTTTCAACATCTTGTTCGGAATAGTTGCGATAACCATTGCTATCTTTATTTACCGACAGCAATCCTTTTTCTTCATAATACTTAACTGCACGCTTTGTCATTCCAACCTCATTTATAATTTCGTTTAATAACATCGAAAACACCTCCTGATGATAGTATAAGTGTGTACGCTGCGTACAGGTCAAGAAATTTTCGGGATTTTTCTAGTTATTTTTCTATTTACCACTCTGTAAATCTCTACAAAATCTTTTCCGATTTTATATATAACTACATAATCATTCCAGATTGCATATTTATAGTTTGTACGAAAACTTACACGTTTGAACAACTCTGCTCCCATCCTTGGAAACAACTGAATATTTTCAAATTTATTATAAATCCTTTCGATTGTCTCAGCCGCTTTCTCCACATTGGCATCTGCTATATAATCACATATTTCTTTCAAATCTTTTACAACCAATGGGTTAATCCGAAACTTCATCTGCTTCCTTTTCTATTTTTTCAGATGAAATTCCTGCATGAGCCGGATTGAACGCAATGGCATCCTCTATGATTTCCTGCGGATAGTCTT
>JAUNPP010000050.1 GCA_030536685.1 Lachnospiraceae bacterium | reverse complement strand
TCTTTAACCTAATTATAGCATAAATGGTAGCATTTGTAAATTAAATATATATATATATACTTTAAAATATATGTTTGTTAGAAATTTGTGTTACAGTTAACAAACCCTTGAATTGAAGTTCATCACCGCTTTTTATATTATCTTTATATAGCAGGCCCTGGTCAAAAAACGCAGCCACCCCCGAACCCTGGGTTCTGCCTAAAGCGTACTCCTGCTTTTCCATCTTTTTTACAGACTGGCAGCCTGTAAAAAGCGCGCCAAGCAATACTGCTAGTAAACCCATTAAAATAATACTTTTTCTCATGCTATGCTGCTCCTCCCTATCACACGCATCAACACCTCATTACTCATTTTATAAAAATTTCCACATAGTTAATTGAATGGTACGAATTAATACTATGATTGCCAAAAAAGCCGTCACAACCAGGAAAAAAACGTTGTCTTCATGAGATCCTCTGTACTTGCCTGCTTCTTTTTTAATGTACTCAATACTTATACCTGTACCAAAAACAAGATCTGCCCATCCTATCAACCAATCAGAATAAACAAACAAACTGATGATTGATAAAATCCACCATAACCAAACAAATGTCTTTTTCATATTTTCAGCCCCCTTCATATATTTTCACGTGTTCTGTTACATTTATCTTATATGCCTGTCCATTGTTCCTGATTCAAAACAAAAACTATCACAGGTTCTGAATTTATCAGGCTGTTTCTACAGCATATCCTGCCAAAAGATTTTTAAGGAGTCTGTTTCTGCAGATTTCTTATAATAAATAAGGCTTTTTTATAATCGCATTTTTTCACATAGACAATATACTCATATGCATTTTTCATTTGCTGTCCTAATGTTCCAACTTGAGCTCTTGTTCCTGACCTCACCGGAATTGAGGAAGGCGAAGTTCTATTAATAACCTTAATATCATATTCTATCTGATTATTAGATAAGATATTTCTTACCTCCGCTTGTTTTTTCACGTCAAAAGTAACAAATAATTCTTTTCGATTAAAAATTGTAACTATCTTTCCTCCTAGTTAACAAAATACTATGTCGCCACCATTTTTTTCAATTATTATTCCAATACAAAGCTTCTTTTTTCAAACCTTTATCCTCCTGTAATTACTTTTATAAATTTCTTTTATAGTTAATATAGTATCAGATTTTATCCTATATATCAAGCTTTTATTGCGTTTTTTTACTTTTTCATGTATATTATCTGTATTTTTTGAAATTAAGCTACACTTTTTTTATATATATAACACAAAAGAGGCAGAGTATCTTTATTTATTACCTTACTCTACCTCTTTTATGGTTCGTATTAATGATAAGCTCCGAAAACTTCTGCTTCGCTGCCTGTCATATTCTCTACAAACACAAGATAATCTCCAGTTTTTGCCAATTCAAATACATGTTCAACAGAAGTCTTTGTTGTTACATAACGTAATTTCCTATCCGGTTCTATAATTCCAACCCGAATTAATTTTCCATTAATAGAGTTCATATACAGTTCTATTGTATCCCCTGAACTTCTTGTGAATGATGGAGTTTTATATCTTGTATAAGCCGGTATCACACAACTGATAGCACCAGAATTTGCGCTAAATGATATTTCTTTACCCCTCATCTCTATCTCGTTTTTGCAAATATCATCCTCCGGTTCAATAACAAATTCCTCTTCTTCCATCTCAAAAACCGTTCTTTCTTCTTCTGTTATCTCCTCTTCTATTTTAACTACCGTACTTTCATACATTGCTGTATATCCGCTGGTAACTCCCTGCGCCACAGCGTAAGAAACCGGCACTCCCATACAACAGAGTATGACTGTCATAATAACAGCGGCGGCTGTTTTAAAACGGCTTCTGTTAACATAATGTTTCATGCAGTCCATTCTTTCCTGCACCATGTTCTCATGCTCACACAGTGTCGAAAATAGATACGGTTCAGCCGACTTTTGGCTTAACTGCCAGCCTGTATGTTCCAACATCATATTATAGTATCTTTTCGGTCTGATTTTTCCGGCTTTGCAGGTATAGATATCACAGCTTACATCTCCCCAGAAATCCAATTCACGCAGCAGCGAATGCGTGAGGGGATTAAAGCTGTGGATAACCGTGATCATAACAGCAATCCATTTTATCCATAAATCATGCCGTTTTTCATGGGTCAGCTCATGAAGAAAGATCATTCTTAATTCTTCTTCATCATATGCTTTTTTCGGCAGGATAATAATGGGATGAAACAGCCCTGTGATCATAGGGGACAGAACCTGCTGGTTGCAGAACACCGAAATCTTTTTGCGGATTCCAAGCTGCTTCCTGACTTCCTGCAATACCGTATTAACAGCGCCAGGTTCCTTCCCGTTTTTATCACAGTCATTTTTTTCGCAGTCATTCTGTTCACAGTTATTTTTTTAACTGTTCCTGTCATAGTCGTTCCTGTCACAGGCCTCGTTAAAAAACCTGAGTCTTTTTAAATATCTTCTCTGTCGAATCCGAAAATACAGAATCAGGATAATACTGATTCCCCATATAACAGCCAAAACCGCCATACCCCTCATAATAAATCCGGTTTCATCGAAACAATACCTGCTGTTGAGCATTTTATAGGTTTCTATCTGCCAGGTACGATAGACCAAAACTCCAAGATACGCAAACGGAATGACAAAAAACAGACTGACCAGCTTTAAGCTGCGGTACACCAGCAGAGGGCTCCACCTTTTTACACGTTTCTGGCAGAACCTCCATATCAGCAGCATAACCGTTCCTGTTATGGAAGTCATCAGAATCGCTGCAAAAATCTCAATTAATATCTGTATCCAATTCATCCAGCTCTTCTTTCAGCCTCCTGATTTCTTCCCGCGTCATTTGTCTGGCATGACACAGATCACTGACGTAAGCCAAAACATTATCGTGATTCCAGAAGCTTAAATTTTTCTTCACCAGGTATCTCCGGTATTCGTCCATTGAAATCAGTATATGATAATAAATATACTGTCCGCTGCGGTATGGCTCCAAATATCCCTTTCGCACCAGCTTTGAGATAAAAGTAGACACCGTCTGCGGCTTCCAGGTCAGACCATTCTCCCGGTTCACATGCTCCACAATATGGCTCAGCCGAATTGCTCCCTCAAGTTCCCAGATACCCTTCATCACAATTTCCTCACTATGAGTTAACTCGTTACATTTCATAATAATCTCCTCTCTACATTACGAACTACATTTTTAATAATTTTATCATGAAAACCTCTGCTCCACAAGCTGTTTATAAGAACTTTCACCACAAAAAAGGCACAAAAAAACTCAAAAAGGCTTAAAAAAAGCTGTAAAAAACAGCAAGCCGGCTATGATACAAATCTGTAAACAGACTTCGTATCGTAGCCAGCTTGCGTCTTCCAGTTAAATCTGGTTGAAATATCTCTTTTTTAAATGACTGCCTGTCAAAAACGTTTAAGCATCAAGAGTTCTGAACATCTCCAGAACATCATACAAAGATTCTACAATGTCATCTGCGATCTCCCTTGTCCGCTCATTCGCCGGTATACAGTCAGGTATCATAATCACCTGGCAGCCTGCTACGTAAGCTGCTTCCACACCCTTCAGAGAATCCTCCAAAACCAGGCATTTCTCAGGTGCGGTGTATGCTCTGTGCGCTGCTTCAAGAAAAATATCCGGTTCCGGCTTTCCTCTTTCTACCATATTACCGAAAATCAGATGGTCAAAATACTTTTCCACGTCTGCCATCTTCAAAAGCTTTTCTGCTTTTTCTTCTGAAGTAGAGGTTGCTACAACGGTATTGTAACCGTGTGTTTTTAAATAGGAAAGAAGCTCTGTAAGACCTTTTTTTACAGGAACACCATTTTCCTTCAGATACTGATCCACATACTCCTGCTTCAGAGTTCTTAAATATTCCAGATGAATATTCTCACCCAGATAGGAGCGTATGATTTTTTCACTTTCGACACGATTGGTTCCCTTCATACTGTTCAGCATCTCAGGGTCTATGGTAATATCCAGCTTTTTTCCTGCTTCACACCATGCTTCATTGCTCAGATGTTCTGTATCAAACATCAAACCATCCATATCAAATATAACTGTTTTAATCATTTCAGTTCCCCCTTACGCGTTTCAGTATATTTATAACATACAGCCTTATCTTCTGCTGTTCATCCTCATTTTACTACATCACGTCCATAAGATTTTCACAATTTTTTTCATTTAATCGCAAATAAATCTAAAAAAATCTGCACACCAGGATAATTCATCGTTCTATTTTGTGAAATCTGTTCAATTTACAGTGGGGAAATTTATGCAGAAATCTCTTTAAAATTCTGTTGCTTCCCAAACATACTGTTTATTCTGAAACAGCATATCGTGATTGATGGTCTGATAAAACAGCTCCTGAAACTGCTCATGGCTGCGGCTCATGGAAAGCGCCCACATGGTTTTTGTAACGGTCGCTTCCAATGTCATATCATAAGCTTCCAGCAGATTAAATTCATCCTTCATAATCTTACCGACCTTGTAGACGGCCATATCGCTTCCCTCATGTGTTACCTGAGTTGCCATTACGATGATTTTTCCTGCCTCCAGCCCCTGTTTTACCGCCTCATAAAAACTGTTATCTCCATTGTCCGGAAATCCTCCGACGCCAAAGGACTCAATAATCACTCCGTCATATCTTTCCAGAATCGTCTTTAAAAACCGCCCGTCAATTCCCGGAATCAGCTTCAGCAAAAAGACGTTGGCGTTCAGATCGTGGTAAAATGTCAATGGATGGGGAATTCTTTCTTTGTCGTTGATATAAAAAACGATTCTGCTCTCCTGAATAATCGCGATCTCCGGATAATTAATGCTGCTGAACGCATTATAGCTTTTGGAGTATTCCTTTTTTGCCCGGGTTCCCGCAATTACCTTTCCGCCGAATACAATGCTGATTCCATGAGCCCTGGAATCGGAGGCAAACCGCAGGCTGTCTCTTAAATTGGCTCTGGCATCTGTGATTGCCAGATCAATCGGCTTCTGAGCTCCGGTGATCACTACCGGACGGCGATTATACTGGATCAGATAAGACAGCGCTGCTGCCGTATACGCCATCGTATCCGTACCATGACAGATCACAAATCCGTCGTAGTAATCATAATTTTTCTCCACAATTTCAGCCAGCAAAAGCCATTGCTTCGGCCCCATATTCGTACTGTCAATCGAAAAAGGCTGTGTGGTCTCTACCTGGCAAAAAGAAGTCACCTCCGGGACATAAGACAGCAGCTCCTCTGAAGAAAGCTGCGGCGCCAGCCCGCTGTCCGTATATTTAGAAGCAATTGTTCCTCCTGTAGCAATGAGCAGAATTTTCTTTAATGGCTTCAACTTCCATTCCTCCTGTGTTATCAATCATTCTATCCTATTTTACCTTGTTAAAAGCGCTTATGCAAGCTTCAGGAAAATATTATTACCATTCCAGCTTCAGGAAAATATTATTACCATTCCCGTCAGCATACCCATCAGAATCGAAGCTGCGATTACTCGTGATTTCCACATTTGAAGCGCCTCCGGAATCAGTTCTCCCATTACCACATAAAGCATGGCGCCTGCTGCAAAGCTCAGCATCAGGCACAGCATTACCGGGCCGAGTGTTCCAAGCTTCCATCCAAGCAGGGCTCCAAGTACCGTCGGGATTCCGCTTCCGGCTGCTGCCAGAATCGCTTTGGGAGAAGAAATACCGCCGTTGACCAGCGCAACAGCCACTGCCATTCCTTCCGGGATATTGTGGATTCCAATTACAACGGCAAGAATCAGACCGGATGAGGCATTTCTCTGTATTGCCATTTCAGCTGCCCCTTTTGCTGCATCGGCTGCAAATTTTGCCGTATCGGCTGCAAAGGAAGCTCCGATGATCATTCCCTCCGGCAGATTATGAATCGCAATTGCAAGAATCATCACTACGCCTGCCATCATAAGCTCCGGATTCGGAAAATATTTCTGAATCCAGCCGTTCAATCCCCATACCATGCAAAACCCCAGAGCAATTCCGGTATTTACCAGAAATATACTCATCTGCTTTCCGGCATTTTCCGGCAGCAGGGCATCACTGATCATATTAAAACACACCACACTCAGCATGATTCCCGCCGCAAAGCTTACCAGCAAACCGGTTATTTTCACCGAATCCCGGCAAAACAGGGTTCCCAGAACAGCCCCAATCCCGGTTCCTGCAATTCCTGCTATGGATGTAATGAAAAAAATCTGAAACAGCAACTTATTTACTCCCCTGTTAATCAAAATCCTATGATACAGCATAGTATCCGATAAATGTAATTATGACTGTTTTGTATCATAATACTTCTATCATAGATCAAAGCAAAGCGGCAGCTGCCAGGCTGATTGCCGGGCTGCTGCCGCTTCGATCTTATGTTATTTTATCTTGTCTTATGCCATATTATCTCATTTTATCTTGTGCCATATTAACTTCTGACTGTTTATTTTACCAGCGCATCTGCCAGTTCTTCCATCTGTGCAATGCTTTCTGCATTCATAGTGGATTTAATCGTTACCATGGGCTCTAAAATAGTGATATCCTTCAGACCTTCAAATACAGCCTTCATCTGCTTTCCGGCTACCGGGCCCCAGGAACCGTTCTGGATAATACCTACTGTACGTTTCTGGAAGTTTTTGATCCGCAGATGTGCCAGAAAATCTTCCATGCAGGGGAACATATTGCCGTCATATGTAACACCTGCTACTACCAGCTTATCATAACGGTAAGCGTCTGCTACTGCTTTTGCCATATCGTCACGGGCCAGATCGCATACTGTTACATTTTTAGCGCCCTTATCAGAAAGCATCTGTGCAAACTTCTTTGCAGCCTTCGCAGTGTTGCCGTGAATGGAAGCATATGCGACCAGAATTCCTTCTTCTTCGGGAGTATAGCTGCTCCAGAGGTTATAAAGATTCAGATAATAACCCAGATTCTCCTTCAGTACAGGGCCGTGCAGAGGACAGATCATGGCAATATCCAGAGTTGCTGCCTTTTTCAGCAGAGACTGTACCTGTGCGCCATACTTGCCTACAATATTGATAAAATAACGTCTTGCTTCATCTGCCCAGGGTTCATAGCAATCCAGAGCGCCGAATTTGCCGAAACCATCTGCTGAGAACAGAATCTTTTCTGTGGTTTCATACTCTACCATAACCTCAGGCCAGTGAACCATAGGCGCCATTACAAATACCAGATTATGGCTTCCGAGACTCAGGCTGTCGCCTTCACCTACGGTTACAGTTCTTCCTTCCAGGTCAAAATCAAAGAACTGAGGCAGCATTGCAAATACCTTTTTGTTGCTGACCAGCTTCATCTGCGGGAATTTCTCTGCGAGAACCTGAATACTGCCTGCATGATCCGGCTCCAGGTGTGAAATAACCAGATAATCCACACTGCGGCCTGCCAGCTCCTCATCCAGATTCGCCAGCCATTCCTTTGTTGCTCTCTGATCTACAGTATCCATCACTGCGACCTTCTCATCCAGAATAACATAGGAATTGTAGGATACGCCATTCGGCACTACGTACTGACTTTCAAATAAATCAATTGTATGATCATTACATCCGATAAACTTTACAGAATCTGTTACTGTTATATTTAATTTTGCCACTTTGCACAACCTCCGCTATATCTTTGTCTTATTACTGCTGTTTTTTCTGACTCTTGCATTGTATCACAATTTTTTTTAAATTTCCATACTTTGCTTGAAAAAAGTGGAGTTTTTTTATACAGTTTATTTCCGTCATGTTACTTTATGCACTTGTGCCGGGCTTTACGGTCAAACCATAAAGCCCGGCACAGGAAAACGTGTATAAAATGAAGAAACAGCCTGCGTATTTCTCAGGCGATTGAAATTACTTCGTAACCGGCATCTGTTACTGTCTTTTTCAGAAGTTCCAGATCTTCACATCCTGTTACATACGCTGCCTTGTCTTCCAGGTTAACATCTGCTGCTACTCCTTCGATTGCTTCAAGGGCTTTTTTTACTCTTCCCTGACAATGCATACACATCATACCTTCGATTTTAATTGTTACCATATGAATTTCCTCCTGTTCTGCTGCATCTGCAGCTTCCATTTCAATAAGATGATCCAGATTGCCTTCCTCAGTGCCTTTTATTTCTTCCGTCTTGCTGTGATGAACCGGGAAGAAACGCAGGCGCAGTGCATTGGATACCACAAATAAACTGCTCATGCTCATGGCTGCCGCTCCAAACATGGGATTTAACCGCAGCCCGAAGGCAGGATATAAAATACCTGCTGCCAGCGGGATTCCCAGGCAATTATAGAAAAATGCCCAGAACAGGTTCTGTCTGATATTGCGGATAACCGCCTTACTGAGCTTCACCGCCGTTACTGCATCAAGCAGATCATTGCGCATCAGCACGATATCTGCACTTTCTATCGCTACATCGGTGCCCGCACCGATGGCAATCCCCACATCCGCTCTGGCGAGGGCGGGAGCGTCGTTGACACCGTCCCCGATCATTGCTGTCTTTTTGCCGTCTGCCATCAAAGCGGCAATCTCTTTTTCCTTATCCTCAGGCAGCACTTCAGCGATTACCGTATCGATATCCAGCTGTCTTCGGATTGCCTCTGCTGTCCGTTTATTATCTCCTGTCAGCATAACCACACGAATGCCAAGCTCCTTCAGAGCTGCAACAGCTTCCTTACTGGTTGCTTTAATAACATCGCATACGGCAATCATACCAATAATCCCCTGGCAGCCAGCAAAAATAAGAGGTGTCTTGCCTTCATCCGCCAGTTCTTCAATCCATTGTTTCCAGGTCTTTTCGGTATCAGCAGCAGACTGTTCCAGCGCGCCTGGCAGTTTTTCTTCTATTAAACGGATATTGCCGGAACAATACCAGCTGCCGTCAATCACCCCTTCAATTCCACGCCCGGAAAGAGACTGAAACTCTGCAACCGGCAGTTTCTGAATCTTTTCAGCCTTCGCATAGCGAAGCACGGCATCCGCCAGAGGATGTTCACTTCCGGATTCCAGACCCGCTGCGATCTCCAACAGCTTTCGTGCCGGCACAGCGGCAATCACATCGGTCACAACAGGCTTTCCATTCGTCAGAGTTCCGGTTTTATCCATGACCACATAATCCAGGCTGTGCGCTGTCTCCAGTGCATCTCCTGATTTGATCAAAATTCCATTCTGCGCGCCTTTTCCGGTTCCTACCATGATTGCAACCGGAGTTGCCAGTCCCAATGCGCAGGGACAGGAAATCACAAGAACACAGATGGCACAGGACAAAGCAAATTCAAATTCTGCTCCGCTGATCAGCCAGCCTGCGCCGGTCACCAGCGCAATTCCGATAACTACCGGAACAAAAATACCCGCTATCTGGTCTGCAAGACGGGCAATCGGAGCCTTGCTGGAGCTTGCTTCCTCCACTAGCCGCATAATCCCCGCAAATGCCGTATCCTCTCCGACCTTTTCTGCTTCTATCTGAATCAGTCCTGCCTGATTGATCGTCGCTCCTACTACCCGTTCTCCCACTTCTTTATAAACAGGGATACTTTCACCGGTAATCGCAGATTCATCAATACTGGTGCTGCCTTCTATGATCCTTCCATCTACCGGAACACTCTGACCGGGCTTTACAAGGATGCGGTCTCCGACCCGTACATCTTCTACCAGAACTTCGATTTCCTGTCCATCCTGCAGAAGGATTGCTGTCTTCGGAGCCATGTCCATCATTTTGCTGATTGCTTCGCTTGTTTTTCCCTTGGAACGCGCTTCCATATATTTGCCCACGGTAATTAAGGCCAGAATCATCGCCGCCGATTCAAAATACAGATCCATATGATATCTGTGCACCAGCTCCATATTCTGCTGTCCCAGCCCGTAGCTCATACGGAATATGGCAAATACGCCATATACAAGAGAAGCCACCGAACCGATTGCAACCAGCGTATCCATATTCGGAGCGCCATGGGCCAGAGTTGTGAACCCTTTTATATAGTAAGCCCGGTTTACATAAATAACCGGAAGACATAAAATAAACTGAATCAGCGCAAATGAAACCGCATTCTGTGTTCCTTCCAGAAAATCCGGAAGCGGAAGACCTGCCATATGCCCCATCGAAACATACATCAGCGGAATCAGAAAACCAAATGAAACCTTCAGCCGGAATATCATATTTTTCCGCTGCTGTTCCAGCACATCTATGCTGCCCGCGCCGCTTCTAGAGCCATCTTTACCACGAACACCCTCTCCGGCTGCCACACGTCTTCCCGCATCCTGTCTTCCATGTCCTCCATCTCCGCCACGCCCTTCCTCTCTGGGAAACGCACCGTAGCCTTCCTTCTCAACGGCATTCGCAATCTGCTCCGCGCTTAATTCCTCCTCCTGAAAAGTCACCTGCATACTATTCGTCAGAAGATTCACAGAAACCTCCTGTACTCCATCCAGCTTTCTAACACACTTTTCCACTCTGGAAGAACAAGCCGAACAGGTCATCCCCGTCACATCAAACTTTTGCTTCATAATTCCTCCCTTTAACAAAACATCCAACGCTCTGTTCCATCATCACCTATAGTATCTTCTCCATTGTACGGATAAATTCATCCACTTTATGATCAATTTCCTCCTGAGACTCAGCATGTGCCACACAGCTCTTCAAATGCGCCGAAAGCACTTCCTTATTAGCCCGCTGAAGCACAGATGTCGCAGCCATCAGCTGTGTCGAAATATCAATACAATACCTGTCTTCCTCAATCATCTTCAAAATCCCATCAATCTGCCCTCTAGCCGTCTTCAACAAACGAGTAACCTGCTGTTTATCAGCCTTCATCCAACCCCCTCCTCTCTGCCAGCTCCATTCACATTGCATACATTGCTCACATTACCCACATTACCCACATTGCCAGCTCTATCCTCTCTACATACACCCCCTCGGGGTGTCCGTGTTTTCATTATGTCACATATCACCTCCCCTGTCAATCAGATTTTTTTTCAAACATTTTACAATCCTGTGAAAGGGACCATAGAGAACGCCGGTACTTAACGATCGGGCTGTCTGAAAGACAGTTCGAGAGTTTAGTTCCGCTGCGTTCGATCCGAGCGAGAGCGCGTCCCCGAACAGGATTGTACTGTAATGGAGCCTTCACAGTCTTTTATAACAATAAAATAAACTATTATAAAAAGCTTGCGTTTACCGTGGTTTGCCCTGCAATTCAACCTTGCTTTTTAAGCAAAAACCATTTAAACTATGATAATGGAAAATTTCTGTTTTTTACTACTACTTTACAGAGGAATACATCTATGAATACAATACAAACCGTTCACAACCTGAAGAATTCTATTTCTTTTCTTTTTCGCATATTGTTATTTGCCTGCCTTTTTCCTGCAGTTATTCTTTTTTTTACGGGATGTGGGAAAAAGGATGAGAAAATCCCCGGAACTGTGCATGAACAAAAGGATCTGCCGGGTAAGTCGGTTGGCGTTCTTACCAGCTCTCAGGCAGATTTGTATGCTACAGATCTGGAACTTCCTTCCGGAGAAGAGGCGCCTTCTATCATCAATCGGTATGATTCTTTTGATAAAATGCTTGCTGATCTAAACAGCGGCGCTTTGGATTGTATCATTACGGATACTGCTTCTGCCGCTGACTGTTGTGAAAAAAATAAAAACCTTTTTATTCTGGAAGAGGCTTTTGTCTGGGAAGAATATGCGATCTGTCTGGGTGCGGAACAAAAACAGCTTCAAAAACAGTTGAATCAGACGCTTGCCCTTTTGGAGGAGGAAGGGGTTCTTACAGAGATTACAGAGAGATACCTGTCTGCTAAAGCTTCAGACAAGACTGAAGAGTCTGATGAAAAATCTTCTGCAGATGATCAATCTGATTCTTCGAATTCCAGAGAAACACTTCGGGTTGCCACATGTTCCGGATTTCAGCCATATGTCTATTACGACGAAACCGGAGAATTAACCGGAATCGATATTGATGTTGCCCGCGCTTTAGCCAGACGCCTGAACAAAAAGCTTGAAATCAAAGACATGGAGTACGAATCGCTGTTTACCAGCATCGCCGATGGCTCCGCAGACTTTGCGATTGCGGGAATTTCTCCTTCTGAGGATTTGATGGAATCGTGTCTGTTTACAGATTCCTATACAACCGACTGTCAGGTTATTCTGGCCAGAAAATAAAAAAAGCCGTTCAGCAAATCGTATAAACGATAAGATGAACGGTATGAGTTTGATTTTCAGACTGTCTGATCTGCTTTTATGAATTTTAATAGCAGATCATCAGTCCCAGGCTCTCGCCCTTGAAAAATTCAGGACAATAATTGGTCAGGTATAACTGCATGTTACGTCTGTGCTCAGGCATTTTTTCCAGAACCATATGCAGCTTCTTCAGTGATTCATCTGCCAGAATGTTCTCCCAGATTCTTTCAAAATTTACATCCAGATATTTGCTGTAGGATTCGGCTTCATCAGCTTCCAATACATTCATCTCATCCAGCGGAATGATCATCTGTGCCTGTGTTTCATGTTCTTTGTTTACTATAACGTCAGCGCTTTCCAGCTCACCATAAAAATTCAATTCTCTAATCAGTCTTTTTGCAAATGAATTACTGTTGATTCTTTCTACAATTTTTTCAGCTTTTTCTTTTTTTGTTAATGTACTCATTTTGTCCTCCAACGCGTGTCTTCATTACACTAAAAGAATAGCACCAGAAAAAACAAATGACAATCATGAGACTGTATGAAAAATTTAAAATTCTTTTTTAATATTTGTAAATATTTTTTTCCACTTTCTGTTAAAACTGCATTTTTACGTATCTAATATACAAAAAAGTCGTATAAATTCATTTTGTTATACAATACGGCTGATTTTGCGGCGGTTTTAGCTGATCAAAGGAGTCCAACCCGGTATAAATGGCAGCGGGTTTTCGAACACAGATTCCTGTGATTTTCCGCAAAATTCAATTTCAAGCCAGTTTTCCAGACAGGAACCATAATAAATGATGTCTCCACCGTAGACAGAAAGCACCGGCGGATTGCTGATGCCGTCTGCGCAAACCAGAAAGCGATGCGAATACAGAGGAAGCAAAACGGCTGCCTGTGAAAGCTGTTCTTCTGCCTTTTGAAGAGCTTTTTCCTCATCCGCAGGACGAATTCCCCATGCCGCAGGCCAGAATTCTTCTATCTCCACCGCTTTCAGCACATTTCTTTTCGGAAATCCAAGACGGTTTCTGATTTTTTTTACATTTTCATCCGAATCATCCAGCCAGTTGACAAAACCGGGAGAAACCGGCACTGCCTGCTCATAAAAGCTGCGCAGCTCTTTGGGAAAACGAATCCCGTACCTTTGCTGCACCTGTTCTAATCGTTCAGCATCCACCTGTTCCTCAAACAAAATACCACTCTGCTTCATCTGCAGGATCAGTTCTCTGTATTTACTGCCTTCCATCGCAAGCACATCCTTTCCTGAGATCAATCCCGGTATATCCTAACGGTAATATACCAGCTTATAAAAATGAGGCGTTCTGGCAAAAAATGCCTGCAGTGTTCTGGTATTGCCGCTTCCGGGGTCATTTACCGTAAATCCTGCGGGGGTGAGCTTACTGCTGTTTCCGTTATAACCGGTTACCGTAATGTAATGCTGGGAGCCATTATTATACTTGGAACCCACAATTACCGGATTTCCTGCTGAAAGCTGCTGGTAAATAACAGCCAGATAGTTAGAGCCTGTATACTGGGTCGTATTGGAGGGCCAGTACACATTGCCGCCAGCCGTATAGCGTAATTTTCTTACCATCATCGGAGGTGTACAGACAGAGCCTGTACGATATTCCCATGCCATTGCAAGAGATGCCGTTACACAGCCCGCGCTTTTTAAGGTTTCACTTCCGATACGAACGTTTGCCCATCTGCTGTCATACTGATGATACAGCGGCACATCCAGACTGATTTTTCTGTATCCGCTTGCAGATACCTGGTTAAACGATACATAAGCCTTATTGACATAACCGGTTCTTCCGGAGTAACGAACCCGATACCAGTTGCTGGCTTCTCCTGTAATATAAATCTTCTCTCCTCTGCTGAATCTGCCGATCACGGAAGCGGAAGAAGACGGAGAACGCCTGATCAGAAGCGATGTATCTACATTGGCATAACCTGTCCTGGAAACATCCTCCATCGAAGAGCTGTTTTCCTGTTCTTCATCAGAAGGGGGCAAAGGAGCAGATCCTGTTGTTACATACTTTGTGCTGACATAAGCAGTGGAAGAATGATATCTGATCTGATAATATCCATTGGATTCACCTGTGATTGCAACAGCTCTTCCATTTTTCAGATAGCCGATCACGGTACCGGAGGTGGAAGGTTCTTCCCGTACCAGCAGTGTGGTGTTGACTCTTACCGTTCCGCTTTTCTCTCCGTTTTGCGAATCTCCTGATGCTGAAAAACTTATGTAGGACTTGCTGACAAAAGCGCTGCCGGAACCATGACGAATCCGGTACCAGTCTGCGGTTTCACCTGTAATGGTTACTTTTTTCCCGGTTACATAGGAATCGATCACAGAAGCAGACATGGATGGGCCGGAGCGGACATTGAGATGTCCGTCAACCTTTACATAGGCCGCCGCGTTAAAATCAACCACGGTTTTATTATCCAGTGCATTGGCGCTGATGTAGGACTTGCTGACATAGGCGCTGTCGGAATTATAACGAATCCGATACCAGTCCTCTGTCTCACCGGTAATGCTGACATGCTCTCCATTTTTCAGGGAATCAAGAACAGTTCCGGATTTGGAAGGTTCTGAACGAACCAACAAGGAGGTCTGAATGTTCACTACTTCCCCGGAAGCAGATAATTTCTTTACATTTTCCGCATATACACTTGCCGAAAAACATATCGTCAGAAGCAGCACGAACACGAATGCGCTGCGAAATCTGTACTTTTTCATAACTTTTCTCCGTTCTTCTTCTCATAATCGGCAGCATCTTTTCATGAGCTGAGATGAGCTATTTTGACAGCCCGTTGATGAACCATTTTGACAGCCCGCTGATAAACCATTTTGACAGCCCGCCTGAATCACACGCATACCAAAAACTATTATACGCTTTTTTATACCATGTTTCAAGCTAATACAACATGGTAAACACATGATTTTTCGGATTTTTTCTGCAATGGTTTTTTTATCCATTTTGTGATAAAATTATTGATATTTTTAAAATCTGTTTATGGAGGAAACCATCATGATATATGATAATGTATTAGACGCCATCGGGTACACTCCCATGATCCGCCTGAACCGCATGAATGCGGATGATGCCGCCGAGGTTCTTGTTAAATTTGAAGGGCTCAATGTGGGAGGTTCTATTAAGACACGTACCGCCTACAACATGATCCTGGATGCGGAAAAGGAAGGGCTGATCCACAAAGATACCATTATTGTGGAGCCTACCAGCGGAAACCAGGGAATCGGGCTGGCTCTGGTAGGTGCAGTCCGCGGTTACCGCACTATTATTATTATGCCTGACAGTGTCAGCGAAGAGCGCCGCAAGCTGGTAAAGCACTATGGTGCAGAGGTCGTTCTGATTCATGACGATGGCAATATCGGAAAGTGCATTGATGAGTGTGTTGAAACAGCTCTCAGAATGCAGAGAGAAAATCCTCTTGTTTTTGTTCCTCAGCAGTTCTCAAATCCCGCCAACAATATGGCTCATAAAAACCATACGGGACTGGAGATTCTGGAACAGGTAGCAGGGCCTATCCACGGCTATTGTTCCGGTATTGGTACCGGAGGCACGATCAGCGGGATCGGAGAAGTCTTAAAGGCTCTGAATCCTGATATTGAGATCTGGGCTGTGGAACCTGAACATGCTGCGATTCTTGCCGGAGGTACTGTCGGAACTCATCTGCAGATGGGAATCGGCGACGGATTGATTCCGGATAATCTGAATCAGAGGATCTATGATAATATTTATGTTGTTACAGATGAAGAAGCAATTCAAACGGCACAGGATCTTGCCCGCAAAGAAGGGCTTATGTGCGGCATATCCAGCGGAACGAATGTAGCCGCAGCACTGAAGCTTGCCAAAAAACTGGGAAAAGGCAAGACTGTCGTAACAATCCTGCCTGATACTGCGGAACGCTATTTCTCCACTCCGTTATTCGAAGAGTGATCTGTGTTTCAAAAACAGTTTTATTTTTGCTGCTGGGCCTTCTCCATCTCAATGCCGAAGGCCTCTGCAGCTCTTTCGTATTCATCCTCGTCCTCAATATTTTCCAGCTCCGTGCGGTTTTTGATCATACGGAACAGGTAAATATCTCCTTCGGGATTATTTTTCAGGGGCATAACCGCAATATAATCCTTTGATTCCATCACATACTTCAGCATGATCAGACAATCGATCTGCTCCCCGTCATCCGTTGTGATCTGAATGATCTTATCATCAAGATTGATCCGTGAGCTGCAGTCCGCGCCGCAGCTGCTGCAATCCTCCGGGGCACATTTGTCGATTTTTTTCATTTCCTCATTCATGTTTGATTCCATATGTTAATCCTCCTCTATTTGCTGCATCAGCCCTCTATTTCATCCAGCCGGCTGCAGATTGCATGTATTTTTGCAGTATCTACCTTATCCTTCGGAGCTTTCAGAGTGACTACCAGATTGGAAGTTCTGAAGATTTCTCCGGCCATTTCCATAATTCGCTCTGCAGTTACTTCTTTATAAGCTGCCTTGCGCTCCTCTATCGTCTGATACTTCTCGGAGAGAATGTGGCATTCATATGCTCTGTTCCAGTTGAAATCCTCCGCATCATCAAACATCAGTTCCGCATTATCCACATAAGGCGGACGTACATACTCAAGTTCATCTGTCAGTCCGTGCTTCATGGTACAGCAGACATCGATCACCTTTTCTATCGAGGTGTAGACATCTGCCGGGCGCACTTCATAGTATACACTGATATTGCCCAGATTGCTATAGCGTTCATACTGCGAACCGAAGCTGTAGACATATCCGGTCTTTTCCGATAGCTCCTCATGGATTTTGCAGCTTTCCCCTTCAAACATAATATCAAACAGCAGGGAATTTTCCGCCTCCGTGTATCTGCTGCTGTCCGTATCAAAGGAAAAACGGATATAATAATAGGTACTGTTCTTTACCGCTACCTGCCCGTTTCTGTTAAAATAAGAGGCAGGAACCGGAGCCAGATTCTCCCTGAAAGGCATTGTCACACCAAGCGGATAGGAGTCTATCTGCCTGCCCAGATAGCGCAGCTGTTCTGGCGTATAGGAACCTGTGACGTAAAAAAACAGATTATTGACGGAAAGCAGCTCACCAGATGCCTGTTTCAGAGCATTTTTCCCAATACGGTCGAGGTTTGCAAACGTTCCGCCTATCGTATTTTTCAGACTGGTGCCCTCCCAGACGATCTGCTGGGTGAAATAATCCAGCGAATGCTGCTCATCCGATTCCCGCAGTTCTGATTTGATCCGCCTCCGCTCCGTGGCAATTTCCTGCGCGGTTATCGCAATTGGTTCAAAGATAGAGGTCAGGATCTCCGCCGCCTCCTCAAAATGAGCGCATGCGCCGGTTATCACAAACTGCATAAATTCTTTATAGGTACAACCGTTAAATTCCAACCCCAGCCGGTCAAGGAGCCGATAAAGCCCGCCCCTGTATTTACGATTGATATTTTTAAACACAATATGCTCAAAAAAATGAGAAATTCCGTTTCGCTCATCTGTTTCAAAAAGCGAACCTGCCCGCAGATACAGGCAAATACAGAAACTGTGTAAATGGGGATTTCCATAGCTGTAAACCGGCACCTGATTCTCCGTCAGAAAAACAGTCTCTCCCACGGGCAGTTCTGCCTGTTCTAAATCACCTGAATCGCCTGAATTACCTGAATTATTATTCAAAGTCTGCTCTCCTTTTTCAAATCTCCTCAAATTTTCTGTCTGCACAGACGTAAACATAATTACAGACAGCCATGTAAGATCACTTTCGGTGACAGGCTGTCTGTTTTTCTTTTTCTGTCTGATGTCTTTCCCGGCAGCCGATACATAAAATGCACGGCCACGGAGCAAACATCTGTTATTTTAAGGAATCAGGCAATCTGCGAAACGCTCTTTACCTGATCTGATTACAGTAAATATACAAAATAGCAGGCGTAAATTGCCAGCATGATAATACCATGTACACGGTTCAGCTTACGGTTGCGTACCAGACACAGCCATAAAACAACAACCGCCAGAATTGCAACCAGGGCATCCACCAGGAAACCGGATGCAAACGGTACAGGAACAATCAGGGAAGTAATTCCTACAACAAACAGGATGTTGAAAATGTTGCTTCCTACAATGTTCCCGATCGCGATATCTGCTTTTCCTTTCACTGCAGCTACAGTTGAAGTTACCAGCTCCGGCAGAGAGGTTCCGAGCGCAACAATCGTCAGTCCGATAAAACGTTCGCTCATTCCGAAGATTTCTGCCAGCGCGGTTGCACTGTCAACTACCACATCACTGCCTGCTACAACCATAATAATACCAATAACTGTGAATAAAAGCAACTGCCAAATCGGTTTGGGTTCTTCCGCATCTTCCGCATCGTCTCCCTCTCCGTTTATAGCCATGCGGTACAGATAGAATAAAAATCCTGCAAATACTACCAGGAATACAATACCTTCCACACGTGTTACCTGTCCGCCGGTCATACCAAATCCCAGGATCAGAGCTGTAATTGCAATGACAAAGGGGATTTCGATCTTAAACGTACTCTTCTGTACCGCTACGCTTGTGATCACTGCCGTAATGCCCAGAATAATCAATACGTTCAAAATGTTGCTTCCTAAAATGTTGCCGATTGTAATTTCCGCATCACCTTTCAGCGCAGCTGTAATACTTACCGCTGCCTCGGGTGCGCTGGTGCCCATCGCTACGATCGTCAGTCCGATTACAAGCTGCGGAATCCCAAAACGCTCCGCAATACCGGATACACCATCTACAAACCAATCAGCACCTTTAACAAGAAGAACAAAACCAACTACCAATAATAATAATTGAATTAAAATTTCCATTAAAATAAAACCTCCATTTAAAAATAAAACAGGATCTTCTCTATGCAGCAGTCAGTCCGGCACTTGTCCGAAAAAGGAGCCTGCTATTTGCACGGCAGACACGCAATCTCCTGTTATGCAAAAAAAAATAGACCTGTAACGCTACCACCATAGCGTTAAAAGTCTTGTTCTTTCTGACATTATCTCAGGAAAGTTACGCAACCACGGTAAAATAAACCGGGGTATGTTGATTGCGTAATTATATCCCTGTCCACAGCTCTTCCCTTCTGTGATCAGGAACCCATAATAACTACTCCCTTTTAACGACTCCCGCAAAACGAGATGATAGTATTATACAATAGATTTTTTTTAAAATCAAGTGCCATCTTTCCTGTTTTTTTTACACAATCCCTACATTTCAGATTTTTTGTAGCATTTTTTCCTAAAATATGTTACAATATTACCAATCTATGTTGATGAAAGGGAAAGAAACTTTATGGAATTTAAACAATTGGAAGCATTTGTTGCTGCAGTAGATTATAACAGTTTTTCGGAAGCTGCAAAACATCTGTACCTGACACAGCCGACGATCAGTGCTCACATCAGTACCCTGGAGAAGGAGCTGAATTCCAAGCTGATCATACGAACCACCAAAAAGATGGAGCTGACCTTCCGCGGTCAGCAGTTTTATGAGTGTGCTGTCAATATTCTGAACATGCGCAACAATATCATCCATGAATTTACAGGCGGCATACAGAAAATCATCTCTTTAGGCGCCTCCACCATTCCATCTACCTATATACTGCCTGATATCCTCGGAAGCTTCAGCAAAGAAGTTCCTGAAGTTATTTTTAATATCTGGCAGTCTGACAGTAAAAAGGTGATTGATAAGGTATTGGACGGAACCATCGATTTTGGCCTGACCGGCACAACAAGCAATGAAGAAAACTGCATCTTTATTCCTTTTTGTAAGGATGAGCTGACGATTGCAGCCCCCGCCAATGCGCATTTTAAAAAACTGCAGACAGAACAGGCCGATCTGGAAACGCTTTTAAAGGAGCCTGTTATCCTGCGTGAAAACGGTTCCGGTACCCAGAAAGAAATTGACCGGTTTTTGAGCGACAACCAGATCAATCTCTCCAGGCTTCAGATCGTTGCCAGAATGAATGATCTGGAATCCATCAAACATTCCGTATTAAACGGCCTCGGAATCTCCATCCTGTCCACCAGATCGATCCAGGACCTGGCTGCTGCCGGCAAACTGCTTGAGTTCCCGTTAAAAGATACCGGTCACAGCAGAAATCTGTATATCGTCTACAATAAACACCGTATTCTGAAACCGCATGTAGCGCAGCTGATTCATTTTATCCAGAAACAGTACGAAACGGTGTAACATCAATCGGAAAAATGCTGAAAAACAGTCTGCTCCAAACTGTTTTTCAGCCCCCTTTTCATTCGGACGGACAACGGACAGATATCTCCATTTTTCATATAGATGATTCCTTTCGAAAAATCCACCTCCTGTACCTGCTGCTTATTGATGATACAGGAACGATGCGAACGATAAAATCTGTTATCCAGCTGCTCCTGGATTTCTTTCATCTGAGCTGTAAATTCAATACAGCGGTTTTTGGCGCATAAAAAGATATGATGGATATTATAACAGGTTTTAAAATACAGGATTTCATCAAGCTCTACCGTTGTAATATGCTGATCCAGCGTAATCGTAAATACTTTGGAAATCTTATTGCAGGAGGACTGATACCTTTCCATCGCATTCAGCAGACATTCCCGGATCCGCGTCTGAATCTCCTTCGGTCTGTCCTTCAGGATAAAATCAAGCGCCTCCACTTTATACTGAAAGGTAAGATAACTCATTTCCGAATGGCTTGTGATAAATACAATAAAGCAGCGGGAGTCGATTTTTCGGATTTTCTGTGCAAGCTCCAGTCCGTTCAGATCCGTATGCAGATCGATGTCAAGAAAATACAGCCCCGTACTTTCAGAAGCCTCAGCTTTTTCCAGCAAAGCATAAGGATTTTCCGTTGCCAGCACAAGAGCCATATCCAAATCTTCAATCACAATAGATTTTTTCACATAATCTTCCAATATATTCAGCTGATTTTTATTATCTTCACAAATATAAACATGAACCATTTAAATCTCTCCCACATTTAAAAGCTCTTTCTCATTCCTTTATGTATTTCCAGATTTTGAATAAAATG
>JAUNPP010000212.1 GCA_030536685.1 Lachnospiraceae bacterium | reverse complement strand
TCTGTTTTTTTAACCGATCTGTTTTAGATTAGCGTTTTTCACAAAACTGCTCATCCATCAGGCAGCTTATTTTCCAAGAACAAAGTATGCAATCACTGCTATACCCACGATGATCCGGTAGTAGCCAAAGAGAGAAAAACTGTGTTTTTTCACATAGCCCATAAGGAATTTAATTGCTGCAAGAGATACGAGGAAGGATACAATACAGCCCACGATCAGTACCTGTATCTCCGTAGGAGTCATCGTTGCTCCTGACATTATGTACTTCACAACACGAAGCAGGCTCGCGCCAAACATAACCGGTGCCGAAAGGAAAAATGAAAATTCTGCTGCTGCAGGACGGGATACGCTTAACAGCATTGCGCCCAGAATCGTTGCTCCTGAACGGGAAGTACCGGGGATCAGCGCCAGACACTGGAAACAGCCGATTAAAAATGCGGTTTTGTAAGTCATACGGGCAGTGTTATTTACTGCAAAGGTCTTATTTTTGTAAAAATGCTCCATCACAATGAAAATAATACCATATATGATCAAGGTCGCTGCGACCACCTGCGGTATCTCAAACTGCTCAAACCAGTCATTCAGGGGAAGACCGATTGCTGCTGCGGGAATACATCCGATGATCACCTTGATCCACAGCTGAAAGGTCTGCCGTTTCTGTCTTACCGATTTTCTCCCGTAAAACGGGTTCAGTTTTTCAAAGAAAACAATCACAACTGCCAGAATCGCTGCCAGCTGGATTACTACCAGAAACATATTGCTGAATTCCTGAGATAGATCAAAATGAATAAATTCTTTTGCAAGGATCATATGTCCGGTACTGCTGACGGGAAGCCATTCTGTAATTCCCTCTACAATACCGATGATTACAGCTTTTAGTAGTTCCATGATTTCCATACTGTTTTTAACTCCTTTTAATACTTTGTTATATATTCTCTATCTGCCAGTCAATCGGTGCAATTCCATGCGCCTCCAGAAAGGCATTCGCCTGACTGAAATGCCTGCATCCAAAAAATCCTCTATAAGCAGAAAGAGGGCTCGGATGAGGGGCTTCCAGAATCAGATGTTCCGGGTTTGTCAGCAATGCTTTTTTACTCTGAGCAGGTCTGCCCCAGAGCATGAAAACAACCGGGCGTTCCACATCATTAACCGCCCGAATAGCCGCATCGGTGAACTTCTCCCACCCGATTCCCCGGTGAGAATTTGCATTATGTGCCCGCACGGTAAGAACCGTATTCAGTAACAATACACCCTGTTTCGCCCACTTTTTCAAATATCCGTTATTTGGAATATCGCAGCCCAGATCGTCATGCAGTTCCTGATAAATATTCACCAGTGAAGGCGGGATATCTACCTGCGGCTTTACGGAAAAGCTAAGTCCATGTGCCTGATTCACATTGTGATACGGATCCTGTCCCAGAATTACGACTTTAACCTGAGAAAGAGGAGTAAAGTCAAATGCATTGAAAATATCTCCTGCTTCCGGGAAAATCTGATAATGTGTATATTCGTCTTTCACTTTATAATACAGTTCTTTATAATAGGGCTTTTTAAATTCCTCCTGAAGAGGAACCAGCCAGTCATTGCTGATCGCCGCCATATGCTTCACCTCATTTCTTTTGCTACAGACGCATGGAAAGTCCTCTGTCTGCCAGATACTGCTTTAAATCACGGATTTCCAGCTCTTTATAATGGAATAATGACGCCGCCAGGGCTGCATCAGCTCCGCCTTCTGTCAGCGCGTCATAAAAATGTTCTTTCGCACCTGCTCCGCCTGAAGCAATCACCGGAATCGAAACTGCAGAAGCAATCGTGCGGGTCAGTTCAAGATCGTAGCCATTTTTTACCCCGTCACAATCCATGCTGGTCAGAAGAATTTCCCCGCAGCCCAGTTCATGCACGCGCTGCGCCCATTCCACAGCATCAATCCCCGTATCGATACGGCCGCCGTTTTTATAAATATTCCAGCCTGTTCCATCGGCGCGGCGTTTGGCATCTATCGCCACCACAACGCATTGGCTCCCGAATTTATCGGCAGCTTCCCGAATAAGCTGCGGATTATTGATAGCCGCTGAATTAACCGAAACCTTATCGGCGCCTTCCCGCAGGATTTCTTTAAAATCATCGACTGTACGGATTCCCCCGCCTACCGTAAATGGAATAAATACCTTTTCAGCAACACGTCTGACCATATCCACTACGGTCTTTCTCGCATCAGAAGAAGCCGTGATATCCAGAAAAACCAACTCATCAGCACCCGCACGATCATACTCGGCAGCCACCTCAACAGGATCTCCAGCATCCTTCAGATTCACAAAATTAATCCCTTTTACCACTCTTCCATTATTGACATCCAGACAGGGTATAATTCTCTTCGTAAACATAATAACCTCCAATCACAGCGCCGCAAAGTTTTTCAATATCCGAAGTCCGGCTGTACTGCTCTTCTCCGGGTGAAACTGACAGGCAAATACATTGCCGCTCTCCACAGAAGCATGGATTCTGGTACTGTAATCGGTCGTAGCAGCCACAATCGCCTCATCCTCTGCCTTCAGATAATAAGAATGCACAAAATAAACGTAG
Organism: Lachnospiraceae bacterium; assembly: GCA_030536685.1. Classification (GTDB taxonomy): domain Bacteria; phylum Bacillota; class Clostridia; order Lachnospirales; family Lachnospiraceae; genus TWA4. Next base: position 757 of record JAUNPP010000212.1, on the reverse strand, counting down.
GTTCCCTGTGGAATCCCTTTAAATAAACGGGCATTCGGATTAATATCCAATGAATTCCAGCCCATATGAGGAATCTTCAGCCCCTCACAGGGAGGAATCCGTAAAATATCTCCCTTCAGAATACCAAGGCCCTCTGCACCCGGACTTTCTTCGCTGTGTTCAAACAGAAGCTGAAGACCGAGACAGATTCCAAGAAACGGTTTAGTGCTGGCTGCAAATTCTTTAATCACTTCCACCAGACCGAAATTTCTTAAATTCTGCATTGCATCACCAAATGCTCCTACTCCCGGCAGAATTGCTTTATCCGCCGCCAGAATGACAGCCGGATCTCTCGTAATAACCGTTTCTTCGCCAAGCGAAATCAATGCCTTTTCAACACTTTTCAGATTTCCTGCATCATAATCAATTATTGCAATCATATGTATTTCCTTCTTTAAAATATTCTTTTCAAAACTGAACTGTTACCTATTTTATCACAGGGTCGCTAAATAGACAAGGCTTGCTCATCATAAAAAAAAGCAGCCGATACGTAACCGACTGCTTTCTCATATTTTTGCTATACCTTCAAAACTGCACATTGTCCTTCTTTATCTATATCATCTTTCGTTCCCTTGTCAGGAACTCCTGTTAATCAACTATTATGGTTAAATAGTTAACTCTTATGATCAACTCTTATCAAGCATTTCACAAACCTTATTCAAATCATATTCAGACCATTTTCTTAACCAGACATTGGTCAAGCTGATGACCGATTAGT
>JAUNPP010000211.1 GCA_030536685.1 Lachnospiraceae bacterium | reverse complement strand
TTATAGGCTCTATTATAGACTCTTTTTGTAGAACATTTGTAAAACAGCAGCAAGCAAAAACGCAGCTGTCTTCTGAATCAGATTTAATTTTTGAAGCTGTGGATCGGAGCGGGAATTCTGCCTTTACGGCTGATAAACTCGCTGCAGTCGCAGGTGTTGACTGCCTGAACCGGAGCAGAACCCAGCAGACCACCGAATTCTACGGTATCACCAATCTTGCAGCCGATTGCGGGAATAACACGCACTGCTGTCGTTTTCTGGTTGATCATACCGATTGCTGCTTCATCTGCAATCACGCCGGAAATCGTTGCTGCGGAGGTATCTCCGGGTACTGCGATCATATCAAGTCCAACGGAGCATACACAGGTCATTGCTTCCAGCTTTTCAATGGTCAGCTTGCCTGCTCTTACCGCGTCGATCATACCCTGATCCTCGCTGACAGGGATAAATGCGCCGCTCAAGCCGCCTACATAGGAGCTTGCCATAACGCCGCCCTTCTTTACCTGATCATTCAGCAGAGCCAGCGCAGCGGTTGTGCCGGGAGCGCCTACCGATTCCAGTCCCATCTCTTCCAGGATTTCTGCCACAGAATCTCCTACTGCCGGCGTGGGCGCCAGAGACAGATCCACAATGCCGAAGGGAACGCCAAGACGTCTGGAAGCTTCCTGTGCAACCAGCTGTCCCATACGGGTTACCTTAAACGCTGTCTTTTTAATGGTTTCACAAAGCACTTCAAAGCTTTCTCCATGAACGCTCTCAAGAGCATGCTTTACAACGCCGGGTCCGCTGACACCTACATTGATAATGACATCTCCTTCTGTTACTCCATGGAAAGCGCCTGCCATAAACGGATTGTCATCCGGCGCATTGCAGAACACAACCAGCTTTGCACAGCCCAGAGAACCATTCTCCTTTGTGCGCTCTGCTGTTGCCACTACGATCTCGCCCATCAGACGTACCGCGTCCATATTCAGGCCTGTTTTAGTAGAACCCAGATTAACGGAGCTGCAGACACGCTCTGTCACCGCCAGCGCTTCGGGAATGGAACGCATCAGGTTTTCTTCTGCGGGAGTCATGCCCTTTGCTACCAGAGCAGAGTATCCTCCAAGGAAGTTCACACCCATCTCTGCTGCTGCCCGATCCAGGGTCTTTGCTACGGTTACAAAATCTTCCGGTGTTTTGCAGGCTGCTGCTCCAACCAGAGCGATCGGTGTAACGGAAATTCTCTTATTCACGATGGGAATACCATATTCCATCTCAATTTCTTTTCCTGCTGACACCAGATTCCGTGCACAGGTTGTAATTTTATGATAAATTTTTTCATTCAGACGATCCAGATCGGAATCAATACAGTCCAAAAGGCTGATACCCATTGTAATAGTACGAACATCCAGCTTCTCACTGCGGATCATCTCATTGGTTTCATTTACTTCAAAACTATTGATCATGGGAAAACTCCTTAAATTCTATGCATCTTTGTAAAAATTTCTTCTTTCTGACAGTTGATCTTAACACCCAGCTCTTCGCCGATTCCATTCAGATCCTCTACCATATCGGAAAAGTTTTTTTCTGTATTTGAGGTATCTACAATCATCATCATGTTAAAATATCCCTGTGTGATGGTCTGTGTAATATCCTCGATATTAATATTGTTGTTTGAAAGGTATGTACATACTTTTGCAATGATACCAACGGTATCCTTTCCTAATACAGTTACGATTGTCTTACCCATTTCTTCCTCCCTGTGCTGCCTGTCAGCACTTCACTCATAATACTGCGACCTTCTGTCACCCGTACAGAATACCAGAAAATCCCTCAGCTGTAAACATTTTCATATACAAATAGTCTTAGAATATTTTCATATATAAATAGTCCTGGAAGATTTTCATATATAAATAATTTCGGAAGCACAGTCACGTCCCGCCGGTTCAATGGAAAATTCTTCCGCATGCCAGGGAGAAGCGCTCAGCTCGATCTCCGTTTTCACTGTTTCCAGCGCCAGAGCCGCCATATTATTTTCCTTGGAAATGTGTCCCAACAGTATCTTTTTCATATTCTCATGAAGAAGCTCGTTCAGGAAGCGTCCGCTGGCTTCATTCGAAAGATGTCCGTGATTTCCGGCAATCCGACGTTTCAGATAATACGGATAGGGACCTGCTTCCAGCATCCGCAGATCATGATTGGCTTCCAGAACAAGCGCATCCAGCCCCTGAAGGCGGTCTGCCAGATGGTAATCATAATATCCCAGATCGGTCACCACCGCCGCAGAGGACTGCTCGCAGTCCATTCTGTAGGCAAGCGGGCGGGCGGCATCATGAGAGATTGCAAGCGGCTCCACCTCGATATCCCCGATAGAAAAGCGGCTTCCCTCCGCGATGGGATGAAAACAGCCATCGGGAAGTTTGCCTATATTTTTGCCGCTGCAGATCTGGTGGATCGTCTCCTCGGCAGAGTAGACCGGAGTTTTATACTTGCGCATAAAAACGCCGAGACCTCCGATGTGGTCTGCATGTTCATGCGTTACCAGAACGGCTGTAATATCAGCGCCGGTAAGTCCCAGCTCCTTCAGGCCTTCATTAACCTTTTTACAGGAAATTCCCGTATCGATCAGAAGATGGGTCTGCTCTGAGCCTACATAGATACAATTCCCGCTGCTGCCGCTGGCAATACTCATCACTCTCATGCTCATTTCTGTGCACCCTCCGAAACTTCACCTGTTAATTCCGCCATAAATTCTCTTACCTGCCTTTTTGTATATTCCCGGCTTGAACCATTGTCAATCAGCCTGTCACTGCCGCGCTTAAACTGCTCATGACTTAACTGGTTATAGATAATGCTGTAGGATTTCACCTCAGAATATCCTCTCTGTTCATACAGGCGTTTTACTCTCTCCTGTGTTGAAACATATACATACCAGGTTTCATCGCAAAGCGACTGAAAGCCTGCCTCGATCAATAAAGCCGACTCGACTACGATCAGATTTCTTTCGCTGGCTTCAATTCGTCTTTTTACTGCTTCCTTTACAGCTGGATGAACGATTCCGTTCACAGCCTGCGCAGCTTCCTTATTACCGAAAATCATCTTTCCCAGCCGTCCTTTATGGAAGCTGCCGTCCTCATCGAGCAGTTCCGTTCCGAAACGCTCTACAATCTGCTTAAAGCATTCTGTCCCGGGCTGCATCAGTTCGTGTGCAACCTGATCGGTTAAAATGATCTCCGCCTGATATTCCCGGCTTAAAATATTCAGCACCGTCGATTTCCCGGCGCCAACGCCGCCTGTTATACCAATTACCCTTTTCATAAGCCTTCTTCTTTCTGTTCTGTTTTATTTTCTGTTCTGTT
>JAUNPP010000049.1 GCA_030536685.1 Lachnospiraceae bacterium | reverse complement strand
TTTTTGATTTGCTTTTGCTTTATTTTTACTTTGTTTTTGTTTTACGGCTGCTTTATTATCTTTATTATCTGCTCCATTGCTCCATTATCCTTATTATCTGGCTTCAAGATTTCTGACAAGGTTAATCATTTCTACTGCTCCGAGAGCACAATCATAGCCTTTGTTTCCTGCCTTTGTACCGGCGCGTTCAATTGCCTGCTCGATAGTATCAGTAGTCAGTACGCCAAACATCACTGGGATATCACTGTTTAAGGAAACTGCTGCAATTCCTTTGGAGACTTCGGCACAGACATAATCATAGTGAGAAGTGCTTCCCCGGATAACTGCACCTACGCAGATAATAGCATCGTACTTTCCGCATTTTGCCATTTTAGAAGCAATCAACGGAATTTCAAATGCTCCGGGAACCCAGGCAAGGTCAATCATATCCGTATCTACGCCATGACGCACCAGACCATCCTCAGCGCCTCCGATCAGCTTGCTGACAATAAATTCATTAAAACGTGCTGCTACGATTCCAATTCGCACATCTCCTGCTACCATTTTTCCTTCAAATACGTTCATTTTCGTTCTCCTTTTTCTATACAGATTTTATCCTGAAAAATTTATGCTGTTCTTAATACCGAATTCTCTTAATACTGAATCATATGTCCCATTTTTTTCTGTTTTGTTTTCAGATAAAACAGATCGTAGGGGGTTGCTTCCATCTGAATGGGACGGCGGCCGCTGATTTCGATACCGTACTTTTCCAAACCTTCCATCTTAAGCGGATTGTTGGTCATCAGTTCTACAGATCTGACACCCAGATCCTTCAAAATCTGAGCTGCGATGGAGTATTCTCTCTGGTCTTCCTCAAATCCGAGTGCCAGATTGGCCTGTACGGTATCCATGCCTTCATCCTGCAGAGCATATGCACGGATTTTATTGATCAGACCGATTCCACGGCCTTCCTGGCGCATATAAACCAGAATACCGCGGCCTTCCTTTTCCAGCGCTTTCATTGCGGCTTCATACTGCTGACCACAGTCGCAGCGGGATGAACCAAATGCATCACCGGTCATGCATTCTGAATGAACACGGCAAAGTACATGTTCACCATCACTGACATCTCCCTTTACCAGCGCAATATGATGCTCTCCGTTTAATGTATTCTGATAACCGTAAACTCTGAATTCACCAAAACGGGTCGGCATTTTAGCACTGGCTGCGCAGGTTACATGCATTTCATGCGCTCTTCTGTAATCCTGAAGCGCTTTAATCGTGATAAATTTCAGATTCCATTTCCGTGCCATCTCCTGAAGCTCACCGCTGCGCATCATGGTTCCGTCATCCCGCATAATCTCACAGCAGAGTCCGCAGTGGGCAAGTCCGGCAATTTTCATCAGATCCACAGTTGCCTCGGTATGTCCATCGCGCACCAGCACGCCCCCTTTTCTGGCCTGAAGCGGGAACATATGACCAGGTCTGCGGAAATCTTCCGGCTTTGCATCTTCCCTTACACATGCCATTGCTGTCATCGAACGTTCCACAGCAGAAATTCCTGTGGTCGTATCAATGCCATCAATGGAAACGGTAAACGCTGTGCTGTGATTATCCGTATTTTCCGCTACCATCTGCGTAAGAGCCAGCTTTCTGCAAAGCTCCTCATCCATCGGCATGCAGATCAGCCCCTTCGCATGGGATGCCATAAAATTCACATTTTCCGTGGTAGCAAATTCCGCTGCACAGATCATATCCCCTTCATTCTCCCGGTTTTCATCATCCGTCACCAGAATGATCTCACCATTGCGCAATGCCTCTACTGCTTCTTCAACTGTATTATACTGAAACATACCCGTTCCTCCCATTTTAAATGTATTCTTTGAGCGCTTTTTTTTAATAGCTCTTAAAATCCGTTCTCTGCCAGCCACTCACGTGTTATGCCGGCTTTTTTTGCTGTACCCTGGCTTCTTTCCGTTGCTGTACCCTGGTTTCTTTTCGTTTCTGAAGCTGCCCCCAGCAGCTTTTCCACGTACTTTCCGATTACATCATTTTCCAGGTTGACTGTCTGTCCTACTCGTTTTTCTGATAAAATCGTCTCACTTGCCGTATGTGGAATAATGGAAACGCTGAAATCGCTGTCCGTGACCGCAGCTACCGTCAGACTGATTCCATCAATTGCAACAGAGCCCTTTTCCACAATATATTTCATGACCTGCGGCGTTGCCTGTATCGTATACCAGACGGCATTGTCATCCTTTTCAATTTTTACGATCACACCGGTTCCGTCAATATGACCGGAAACGATGTGTCCGCCGAACCGCCCGCCGGCTAACATCGCCCGCTCCAGATTCACATGACTTCCTGCCCGAAGTTCCCCCAAAGAAGAACGTTCAAGCGTTTCCCGCATCACGTCTGCGGTAAACAGATGGCCTTTTATACTTGTTGCCGTCAGACACACGCCGTTAACTGCTACGCTGTCTCCAACCTGCAGATCACTGAAAATACGATTTCCTTCTATTGTTAAAATACAGGATTTTGCCCCGGGACGAATCCCCCGAATCTGTCCTTTTTCTTCTACAATTCCTGTAAACATGGATAAATAACCTCACTTTCCAGCAGCAAATCCGCTCCCAGCTTTGTAATCACCGGTTCTGACAGCATCCAGGCTTCATCCGGTGAATCCACGCCTTCGCCTCCAACCGGTGAAGCCGCATTTCTGCCGCCAAGCACCTTCGGAGCAATATAGGTCTGAAGCTTTTGCACAATCTGTTTTCGCAGGGCAGACTCATGAAGTTCGGCTCCGCCTTCCAGAAAAACGCTGTCGATTCCTTCCGCACCCAGAATTCCCATCAGCTGCTTTAAATCCACATGCCCCTTTTCATCAGGATCTGTGTACAAAATCCGACAGCCGGCTTCCTCAAGCGCTTTTACTCTCGCTTTCCAAAGCTTTTGTTCAGGGTTCCATCCGGCTTCTTTGGCAGAATTTTGTTCTGCCTTTGCTTCCTTTTCCCATACAGGCTTTACTGCTGCGATCCACAGCGGAATTCCCTTTGCACTCTGCACAAGCCGGCTGCTCTTAGGAATCCGCAGATGACTGTCGCAGATGATTCGCACCGGATTTCTTCCGCCTTCTATACGGCAGTTTAACATTGGATCATCCTTTAATACCGTCTGAATCCCTACCATAATCGCTGCATAGCGGTTTCTGTCCTCATGAACCCTTTTTCTGGCCATCTCTCCGGTAATCCAACGCGATTTTCCACTGGCTGCCGCAATCTTCCCATCCATCGTCATCGCATATTTCATCACCACATATGGCTGCTTCGTTTGAATATAGTGAAAGAAAACCGTATTTAACGCATCACATTCATCCTTCAGTATATTTTCCACCACCAAAATCCCATGCTTTTTCAGCATGGCAATTCCTTTTCCCGCCACCAGCGGATTCGGATCAGAAGAACCAACAAAAACCCGTTTGATTCCATGCTCTACGATTGCTTCCGTACAAGGCGGCTGTTTTCCATAATGACAACAGGGTTCAAGCGTCACATAAAGATCTGCTCCCTCTGCATCTTCAGGATTTTTAAGACTTGCAAATGCCTCCCGTTCCGCATGAAGACCTCCATACCGAGCATGATATCCGCTGCCGATCACTTTCCCATCTTTTACGATTACCGCGCCTACCAGGGGATTGGGATTGACTCTGCCGCATCCTCTTTTAGCAAGTTCGATTGCTATCCGCATGTACATTTCAGCAAAATCACCATCTGCAAATCCGTTATCAGCGCCCTGTCCGTTCTTTGTTTCAGGCTGTAACATCTTATCACCTCTTTTGTTTAAGAACACCACCAGGGCCATTTTCTTATTACTCACCGCTTCCCAAAGTGCAATTCCCGGTTACGCAAAAAACCCCTGAGAGAAATATCTCTCAGGGGTTGATTTCAATCCGTATCATCCGATATCTGTTTTTTATAAATCCAAAATACTTTTCCGCCGTACTCACTGTGAAAAAAATAAATTTCTCTCAGAATCCCACATCAGTCTCTGCCTTCCCTCTGCGGCGGCAGCCTCTGACTTTCTTCCTATTATAAATATAACAAATATCGATTGTCGCACTTCTTCCATCCAGACTATACTGTCGGCCTCGGAGTTTCACCGAATCCTTCCCTCTCGGGTTCGCGGGCTATACCGCCGGTAGGGACTTGCACCCTGCCCTGAAGTTCTCATCTAAAATCGATTATAATACTTTATCAAGCAAAAGTAAAGAGAAAATTTATAAATTTACTCCGCATGATGCGCATCATCGTGATGCGGCTCCTCATGATGCGTATCATGCTGATGATCCCCCGTTTCCGTACAATTCGGCACTCCACAAGAAGAGTTTGTCCCCCGATCAGCAGAAGCGCAACCATTCAATCCTATCATCATAAAAGACATCATAAGCAATAAAATAGAAACACGAATTCTTTTCTTCATCCAGATACCTCCCGACCATGTAATATTTTATACACTAAAACTCACGGTTATAGTTACTATAAATATACCATTTTTTTCTATCCCTGTCAAACATCTCATACTTCCGCACCACGGTAAACGCATAATTTGTTACTGTTCAGAGATTTCTGGACAGTAGAGGTGTTCAGGGGACGCAAGCTGTCTATGATACGAAGTCTGTCCGGGGCTAAGGGGTGCTTTCAGCACCAATACGCCCCTTGCAGACTTGCATCATAGACAGCTTGCTGGTTTTTGCAGCTTTTACTGTCATAAAATTCTGAACAGCTGTGAGAAGATAGACGCATAAGCTTGACAATTCTTATTCATTTTAACTGCAGCTTGGAAGCAGTGCTAAATAAATGCTGCAGAAAATGTAAATGTCATGCGCCATATCGGAGTCAATCTGTTAAAACAGGAAAAAAGCTGTAAGATGGGAATTGCAAGTAAACGAAAAAAATGCAGAACAGGTAAAAGAAAAAACTGCGGCGGCGGAATTACAGTACAATCCTGTGAAAGGGACCTTAGAGAACGCCGGTACTTAACGATCGGACTGTCTGAAAGACAGTTTGAGAGTTTAGTACCGCTGCGTTCGATCAGAGCGAGAGCGCGTCCCCGAACAGGATTGTACTGTAATGGAGCCTTCCACATTTATTCAATAGAGCGCAATTAAAATCATGCGCCTATCTCTTTACTCTTGTATAATATTTTTCATCATCTTCATGATGAATCCGCGCGCCATTCTTCAGCTGCGCTTTAAGCGAAGCAATATTATCTTTATTCACCGACATGTAAATCTCATCTTCTTTGATCAGAGTCCATGCTTTTTGAATAGCAAGCTTCAGACCTTTTGAAGCATATCCCTTTCCACGGTACTCTTTTCGTACTCCATATCCGATATGCCCGCCTCCATTTGCCAGAGCTTCTGTCAGGTAATGTCTGATTTTAAACAGACCTACGATCCTGTCATCGTCCCACAAAAAGAAATCGGTTTCAGGTACCCAGCCCTCAGGCAATCCAATACCTTTTGAGGCATTGATATACCCCGGCAGAACCGTAGTTTCAAACTCTTCTCTGGAACATCCGCATGCAGAATTGACAAGTCCATTCTCATTTTCAGGCGTATTGGTAATATAATCATACTCTAAATCCATATCTTCCGGATTTGCCTCTTTTAAGTACAGCATTTTTCATTCCTCCAAATTGTTTTTTGTGGTATCATCATATCACTTATTCCCTAAAAGTAAAGAACAATGATCAATCCTGTTCAAGCATACCTGTGTAAAGCTGATAGTAGATTCCTTTCTCCTTCAGCAGTGAGTCATGGTCACCGCGTTCGATGATCTTACCCTGATCCAGTACCATGATGACATCGGAGTTTTTGATCGTAGACAGACGATGTGCGATGACAAATACGGTTCGTCCTTCCATCAGGTGATCCATGCCTTCCTGCACGATTTTTTCGGTACGTGTATCGATACTGGAGGTCGCTTCGTCCAGGATCAGAACCGGCGGGTCCGCTACGGCTGCACGAGCGATTGCCAGCAGCTGACGCTGTCCCTGGGAAAGATTTGCGCCGTCGCCGGTGAGCATGGTATCGTATCCCTGAGGCAGATGCTCGATAAAATACTCCGCATTTGCCAGGCGGGCAGCTTCCTTTACCTGCTCATCCGTAGCATCCAGACGGCCGTAACGGATATTTTCCATAACAGTTCCGGTGAACAGATGCGTATCCTGAAGAACCACGCCAAGAGAACGACGCAGATCATTTTTCTTAAATTTGTTGATATTAATACCATCGTAGCGGATTTTACCGCTGTTGATATCATAAAAACGGTTGATCAGATTTGTGATCGTTGTTTTGCCTGCGCCGGTCGCTCCTACAAATGCGATCTTCTGACCCGGTTTTGCATATAAGCTGATATCCTTCAGAACAATTTTGTCCGGATTATAGCCGAAATCGACATGCTCCATCACAATATCGCCTTCCATTCTGGTGTAGGTGGTGGTATTATCCGCTTTGTGATAGTGCTTCCATGCCCAGGTTCCCGTACGTTCTTCGGATTCTGTGATATTGCCTTCTGCGTCTACATTTGCGCGCACCAGCATAACATATCCTTCATCTTCTTCCGGTTTTTCATCCAGCAGGCTGAAAATACGATCCGCGCCTGCGAGAGCCATAATAATCGCGTTAAACTGCTGGGAAACCTGTACGATCGGCATACTGAAGCTCCGGTTAAACTGCAGAAAGCTTGCAAGCTTGCCTAGTGTCAAACCGCCAAAGCCGCTGATCGTCATCAAAGCACCTGCCACGATACACAGCACAAAGCTGATATTTCCGAGGTTTCCGTTTACAGGCATCAGAATGTTGGCAAAGGTATTTGCCTTATCTGCGCTGTCTGCCAGCGAATCGTTTAACCGGTTAAATTCCTCAATATTCTTTTCCTCATGGCAGAATACCTTAACCACCTTCTGGCCGGACATCATTTCTTCAATATAACCGTTAACCGCACCCAGATCCTTCTGCTGCTTAACAAAGTAGGTACCTGCCTTTCCACCCAGGAAACCGGCTGTCTTTGCCATAACCCCGCACATAGCCAAAGTCAGGATCGTCAATGGAATATTCAGCATAATCATGGAAATCAGCACACCGACAATCGTAATGGCAGAGGAAACAATCTGCGGAAAGCTCTGGCTGATCATCTGTCTGAGTGTATCGGTATCATTGGTATACATACTCATGATATCGCCGTGGGTATGCGTATCAAAATAGCGAACCGGAAGTGTTTCCATGTGACGGAACATATCCATACGCAGATGACGCAGCGTTCCCTGCGTTACCGCAACCATGATCCGGTTATATCCGTAAGTACACGCCGCACCTGCCACATAAACGCAGGCGATACGAAAGATTGCCTTCAGCAGCGGCATAAAATCCGGGTTGCTTTTGCCGGTTAAAGGAACAATATAATCATCAATCAGCGTCTGAAGGAACATATTTCCGTAAATCATCGCAATTGCGCTGAAAAATATCATAATTACAACCAGAAGGCAGGCCCATTTATAATAATGAAGAATATACGCTGCCATCCGCTTCAGAACTTCCATCGGTTTTTTCCCGCTCTGAAGGCCCGGTCTGCCTTTTGGCATGCCGCCGCGCATTCCGCGCTTCATGCCATGTCCCATACCGGGATTTCTGCCGGAACCGGCAGCAGGATTAGCGGAACCGTTTCTCATTTCTGTATCAGCTTTTCTGTCCTTACTCATCGTCCGTACCTCCCTTCACCTGAGATTCATATACATCACGGTAAATTTCATTGGATGCCAGCAGTTCTTCATGGGTACCAATTCCATTCACCCGGCCTTCGTCAAGAACGATAATGCGGTCCGCATCCTGAATTGAAGAGATACGCTGTGCAATGATCAATTTGGTAGTTTCCGGAATTTCTTCCCGGAAAGCTTTCCGAATCATTGCATCCGTTTTCGTATCAACCGCACTCGTTGAGTCATCCAGAATCAGAATTTTCGGTTTTTTCAGCAGCGCTCTTGCAATACAGAGGCGCTGTTTCTGACCGCCTGATACGTTGGTTCCGCCCTGTTCAATCCAGGTGTCATACTGATCCGGGAAATTCTTCACAAAATCATCTGCCTGAGCCAGCTTGCAGACTCTCTCAATCTCCTCATCCCCGGCTTCTGGATTTCCCCATCTCAGGTTGTCCTTAATTGTTCCGGAAAACAGAACATTTTTCTGCAGCACCATGGAAACCTCGTCACGCAAAACCTCCAGATCGTATTTTCTTACGTCCAGACCTCCTACATATACCGTACCTTCCGTAGTATCATACAATCTGGGTATCATCTGTACAAAAGTAGATTTGGAACCGCCGGTTCCACCGATGATCCCGATGGTCTCTCCCGACCTGATCTTCAGATTTATCTGCTCCAGCACATTTTTGCTGTCCTTGCGATAAGCAAAATTCACATCTTCAAACTCAATTGAGCCATCTTTTACGTGCATCACAGGCTGCTCAGGATTCACGATATCGGCCTGCTCCGTCAGGATTTCCGCAATACGATCCATGGAAGCCTTTGACATCGTCAGCATAACAAAAATCATGGACAGCATCATCAGACTCATCAGAATACTCATAACATAGTTGAACATACTCATCAGCTCACCCTTTGTCATGGTTTCTGCAACAACAAACTGTGCGCCAAACCAGGAAATCGACAAAATACAGCCATATACCGTCAGCTGCATGATGGGCATGTTCAGACAGATGATTTTCTCTGCTTTCACGGAAAGCATACACAATTCCGTGCAGGCCTTCTGCAGCTTGCTGATCTCGTGATTCTCACGCACATAAGATTTTACAACGCGGATTGCGTTTACATTCTCCTGTACACTGGCATTCAGATCATCATATTTTTTAAATACCTGTGTAAATACGGGAAATGCATTGCTTACAATAAACGCAAGGGAAACTCCCAGAACCACGATAGCTACCAAAAATACGCTTGATAAGCGGGCATTGATCTTAATGGTCATTGCCAGAGCACAGATCAGGGTTACCGGGGCACGGGCGCACATACGCAGCACCATCTGATAAGAGTTCTGTACATTCGTTACATCTGTCGTCATACGGGTCACAAGACCTGCCGTTGAATACTTGTCAATATTGGAAAATGCGAATGTCTGGATATTCTCAAACATCCCTTTTCGCAGATTTCTGGCAAAGCCGGAGCTTGCCTGCGCCGCAAAACGTCCCGCCAGCACGCCGAACAGCAATGACAGCATTGCCATAAACAGCATCAGGAAGCCCATCTTCACAGCATAGCTCACATTGCCTTTTCCGATACCGTCATCAATAATCGCAGCCATAATAAGGGGCAGCATTACCTCCATAAATACCTCCAGTATTGCAAATACCGGGGTCAGAAAAGAAGGTTTTTTATACTCTTTTACCTGCGCTAATAATGTTTTCAGCATCATGTTTACTCCTTTTCTTTATCATTTTCACTTTCTGCTTGTTCCAGATTCTTTTTCATATGTGCAAGCACCTGCAGAAATGTCTGCAGATCCTCATCGGAAATGCCTTCCGTTATGGAATTCTCTACATGCTCCAACATCATCAGGGTCTGCCGGTTAGACTCCAGTCCTTTCTGCGTCACTACAATCTTTTTCAGGCGCGCATCGTATTCCACCGACTGGCGTCTGATAAAGCCGTTCCGCTCCAGAAGCTGAAGAACACTGGTCACCGACGCTCTGGAAATCTCCATCTTCTTTTCCACATCACGCTGAAAGATATCCTGTCTGCTGCCGGCTCTGATCAGATAGCCAAGCAGATACGCCTGAAAACCGGTCAGTTCCATATCCTTTGACAGATAATCAATCCTTTTTTTGATCAGATTGGACAATGTTTTTATCTGAAAACCAATTTGAAACGACATAACCATCACTTCCTTTTCCACCTCATTCCGTTCGGAGGAGGTTCTATAATGTAAATCTTCTAACTGTAAGTTATCTAACAAACAGAAATCAGTTACAGTATAAACACTCTTTTTTTTTCTGTCAACACCTTTTTCTTCCGTTCTCTTTCTCTTTTCTTTCGTTCTGTGTGTCTTTTCTTTCCTTCTGTTTTTCTTTTCCCCTGGCCTGTATCTCTGCTTTTCGGCTTTATTTTCCCAACTTTTCCCAATTTTCCGCCAAAAATACCATTTTCAATCCTTGTATTCTTATTTTTTTCTTGCGTTTTAAAAAGTTATGGCTATAATTGTATTTGCGAAAAAAATTCGAAGAAATCATTGGAGGTTCTATACTATGGAAACTTATTTAATTTTCCGTGATCTGGCAATTATTCTGATTGCCGCTAAATGTTTTGGAATCCTTGCCCGGGCATTAAAAGCGCCTCAGGTCGTAGGTGAGATTATCGCCGGCCTGGTGATTGGTCCCTGTATGCTCGGTCTTGTAAATCAGTCTGACTTTATTGTTCAGATGGCCGAAATCGGAGTGGTAATGCTGATGTTCAATGCCGGATTGGGAACTGACTTAAAGGAACTTCTGAAAACCGGTCCTGTCGCACTGATCATTGCCTGCGCAGGGGTTTTTGTTCCGCTCGTTCTTGGCACACTTCTCTACATGGGATTTTACGGAGCTGCCGCTGTCGGAAGCGAGCACTTTGTACGCGCACTGTTCATCGGAACGATCATGACGGCCACCTCTGTAAGCATCACGGTTGCTGCCCTGAAAGAACTCGGCTACTTAAAGGGCCGCGTGGGAACTACCATCGTCAGCGCTGCTATTATCGATGATGTCATCGGCATTATCGTACTTACTTTTGTTATCGGTATGAAATCATCCGACAGCAACCCCGCATCTGTTATTCTGAAAACAGCTGCTTTCTTTGTTATCACCATTATCGGCGGAGTAATTATTTACAAACTGTTCGCACTGCTGGATAAAAAATATCCCCACACACAGCGAATCCCGATTCTTTCCTTCGGTGTATGCCTGATCTTTTCTTACCTGGCCGAACGCTACTTTGGAATCGCCGATATTACAGGCGCTTACGTTGCCGGTCTTGTTCTCTGCAACCTGCATGATTCCGATTATATTGAAAAGAAAATCGATATCAGCTCCTATATGTTCTTTGCACCGATCTTCTTTGTCGGCATCGGTTTAAAGACGACCCTGAATGACCTGAATGGAGAGATTCTTCTTTTCTCCATCGCTTTTGTCCTGGTTGCCCTGTTCGCCAAGATCATCGGCTGCGGAATCGTTTCCAGACTCAGCGGTTTTTCCATCCCCGATTCCCTGAAAATCGGTATCGGTATGATGACCCGCGGAGAGGTTGCTCTGGTCGTTGCACAAAAAGGTCTTACCGCAGGACTTGTTGAACCAATCTACTTTACCTCGGTTATCCTGCTGATCATCGTTTCTTCGATTGCAACACCGATTCTTTTAAAACTGCTCTATGCAAAATATCCCGAACGGATTGCAGCAGCACAGAAATAAAACAGGCTTCTTCTGAAGCAGCAAAAGACCCGAAGCATCTCATATGTGCTTCGGGCCTTTCTGTTTTATACTGTGATTCCCGTTTCTCAGGATCAGCTCCATATTCCTTTCAGAACCAATTCTGCATTCTTCCCAGAATCAGTTCTGTATTTCTTTCAGAATCAGTTCTGTGATTTATGCTCTCCTGTGATGGAGTAGATAACCCATTCTGCGATATTGGTAGCATGATCGCCGATTCTCTCAAAATACTTCGCAATCATCAGAAGATCGGTTGCCTGTTCTCCACAGGAGCGATCACTTGCGATCAGCCCAATCAGCTCGCTTTTAATATCAGCAAACAGCTCATCAATGCGGTCATCCTTCCCGATTACCGCCTGGGCTTTATCAAGATTTCTGCTTACGTAAGCTTCCATACTCTGAACTACCATTTCAGCTGCCTCGCGCGCCATCTCCTGAAGATGATCCAGCTTCTTAATATAATTCTGTCCTGCAAGCTCCAGCACGATTTCCGCAATATCTGCTGCCTGATCACCGATACGTTCCATATCCGTTACCATCTTCAGCGCTGCAGAAACGTTTCTCAAATCTGTTGCAACCGGCTGCTGGCACAGCAGAAGCTTCATACAGAGTCCTTCAATACTGCTTTCCTGCTCATTGATTTCCTCATCTTCTGCCATAATCTTCTGGGCAAGCTCCGCATCCTGGTTTACCAGTGCGGTAATTGCTTCGTTAATTGCTGTCTGAATCAGGCAGCCCATCTGAACCATTTCCTCATTCAGCTGCTTGAGCTGTTTATCATATCTTGTCCGCATATAAAATCCTTTCCGGCATCTGCCAAAACTTTACAGAGCAGCCTCAAAAAGAAATAGGCGGCGCAAAGCCCATGTACTGACTTATCCTGCGCCGCCTGATTCGTACCAGCCTTCTGGTACTATGCAAAATAGGAGAGAATATTCTCCGGAGTCTTCCGGAGCACACTCATACAATACGGCTTGTCTGTAAAGTTCATCATCATTCCCTTGTGATATCTATGTAAAATGTTTGTAAACGCTTTTTTGCACCGTATATCAGCCAAAACGTCCGGAGATATATTCTTCCGTTTTTTTGTTTTTGGGCATATTAAACAGCTGCTCGGTTTCTCCTGATTCAATAATTTCGCCCAGAAGGAAGAAAACTGTTTCATCTGAAACACGGGTTGCCTGCTGCATATTATGAGTTACCACAACAACGGTGTATTTTTTACGCAGCTCGATCATCAGCTCTTCCACCTTCATTGTGGAAATCGGGTCAAGGGCGGAGGTAGGCTCATCCATTAAAAGAACCTCGGGCTGCACGGCCAGCGCGCGTGCAATACAAAGACGCTGCTGCTGACCGCCGGAAAGACCCAGTGCAGACTTTTTCAGACGATCTTTTACCTCATCAAAAATCGCTGCACCGCGCAGACTTTCCTCCACGATTTCATCCAGCTTCGCTTTATTCTTGATTCCATGAATTCTGGGTCCGTAAGCAATGTTGTCATAAATACTCATGGGAAAAGGGTTGGGCTGCTGAAATACCATACCGACCTTTTTGCGAAGCAGTGTTGTATCCACCTTAGGACCGTAAATATCCTCGCCGTCAAGCAGGACTTCACCGGTGATCTTACAGGATTCTACCAGATCGTTCATACGGTTTAAGGTTTTTAAATAAGTTGATTTGCCGCATCCGCTGGGCCCGATAAATGCAGTTACTGCATTTGCCTTGATGTCCAGGTTGATATTTTTTAATGCATGGTTCGCACCATAATATAAATCCAGATTTCTGGTACTGATTTTAATATCTGACATAATTTCCTCCAGTAGTATACAGGTATAGTTTAATTAGTATACAGGTATGATCTAATTAGTATACAGGTATTGTCTAATCTATTCTCTAATCTCTTTTACTTACATCAAATTTAGCTGACAGATAACGTGTCAGGAAATTAATCACTAAAACGATCAACAGCAGAACTACGGCAATACCGAACGCTGTATCGTACTCGCCCTTCTGCATTCTCAGGTACATTTCAATCGTCATCGTACCGCCGGGCTGTCTGATCTTTGTTGCAGTCAGAGTCTCCACTGCCTTGCCAAAAGACAGACCATCGATTTTCGGAAGCAGATAATTGCTGCCGGCTGTAAATAAAAGCGCTGCTGATTCCCCAACAATACGTCCTATTGATAAAATGACACCGGTAATGATGCCGGGCAGAGCAGCAGGCAGCAGAATCGTGCGGATCATATGCCATTTTTCCGCTCCCATGCCAAGCGCACCGCTTCTGTAGCTGTCAGGCACCGTTTTTAATGCCTCCTGCGTATTTCTGGTAATCAGAGGAAGAACCATCAGCGACAGGGTCAGACAACCAGTCAGAATTGAAGTCTTCAGTCCCAGAACGGTTCCAAAGAACACATAACCAAACAAACCGAATATAATAGAAGGAATACCAGCCAGTGTTTCTGTTGTAAATTCAATCGCACGTACCAGCTTTCCGGGTTTTGCATATTCATTCAGGTAAATTGCACTGCCTACGCCAAGCGGAACCGCAAAAACCAGGCTGATCACAATAATATAAACGGTATTCAAAATATTTCCGGCAATTCCCACAGTTCCTTCCAGAGCAGATTTCTGCGTTGTTAAAAAGGACCAGTTAATCGCTCCGATTCCGCGAACCAGCACGTAAATCAGAATTCCACCTACGATTAGTACGGAAATCAGGGCACACAGATTGATCAGTCCCCGAACCACCATATCACTTTTACGCTTCATGTCCATCGGCTCCTTTCTTCAGAATAGCAGTAAGTACGCCATTTACGATCATAATAAAGATAAACAGTACCAGACCGATGGTAAACAGCATCTGTCTATGTGTATCTGCCGCATATCCCATTTCACTAACGATAGTGGTTGTCAGGAATTTTACGGAATTGAAAGGCAGCGGGAAGTTGGCAGCACTACCAGATACAAGAGTGATCGCCATCGCTTCACCAATCGCACGGCCAACACCAAGTACAACAGCTGTTGCGATACCAGATTTTGCTGCCGGGATCAGAACCTTGAAAATGGTCTGTTCGTGAGAAGCGCCCAGTGCCAGTGAAGCAAACTTCAGCTTCGGATCCAGCGCTCTCAGAGAAGATTCACTGATATTGATTACCGTCGGTAAGATCATCAGCGCCAGAACCAGTACCGCTGAAAGCAGATTGGAACCGCCGGTAAACTGATGGGTTTCTGAGCCTTCAAAAATAAGCTTTTCCATTTTATACATAAATGGATTTAATATCATTAAGCCGATCAGACCGTAAATAACGGAAGGAATACCCGCCAGCAGCTCCACTGCCGGACGAACAATGCCCGCCAGCTTTTTAGGTGCTGTCTCCGCCAGGAAAACAGCGGTCAGAACGCCAATCGGCACTCCAATCAGTACGGCCAGAAAGGTACCTGTAATCGAAGTTAAAATAATGTATAAAATACCATAGGAAGGTTCTGTTTTAGATGCAGGATCCCACACGGTATTGAAGAGGATATCTTTTATCCCCACTTTCATAACTGCCGGCATACCATTTAATATCATATAAATCGTAATAACCGCAACTGCAACGATAGCCAGCACACCGCAAACGGTAAAAATTACTTTTGCAGTTACCTCTGGCAAAGAATGTCCGGCGCTGCCGGATATGATCGAAAATGCTTTTTTATCTGTATTACTATCTTTTTGTTTCTGCATGAACTTTTCCTTTCAGGTTATCATATAAGATGCCGTTTCCGGCTCATCTCATATGCTCTGCCTATGCTGCGCCTAAAGTACAGCTCCTGTACGTAAGGAATAATAATTCCTGTACATTTTTTCAAATATACAGGAATTATATCCGATCAAGTACAATTAAAAGTACATTTTATGTATCGGTTAACTTTTCTTTTTAATTAGTCTACTGTAATCAGACCTGCACCTGCAACAACCTTTTTACCTGCATCAGATTTTACGAAATCGAAGAATGCCTGTACCAGTTCGCTCTGTTCGCTGATTTCACCCTTTGTAGCCATTACGAAAGGTCTGCTCAGGAAATATTTTCCAGCTTTGATGTTGTCAGCTGTTGCTTCTACGCCTTCCAGTTTCATAGCCTTTACAGAATCATCTAAAACGTCCAGAGAAACATATCCGATTGCACCGGGAGTGGAAGCAACCTTAGCAAGTACAGCGCCTGTGCTGTCCAGTTCGTTTGCATATTTACATGCATCTTCTACTTCCAGCAGTTCTTCGAAAGCGCCTCTTGTACCGGAACCATTTTCACGGCCGATTACAACTACTGCTTCATTAGGTCCGCCCAGTTCAGACCAGTTCTTTACTTCACCTTTGTAAATCTTAGTCAGCTGTTCTTTTGTTAAATCTTCTACTGTGTTTTCTTTGTCTGCAATTACTGCAATACCGTCAATTGCTACAATATTTTCAACTGCGCCAGCTGCTTTTTCGCTGTCAGTCAGGCTTCTGGAAGAGTTACCGATGTTAACAGTTCCTGCGGTTACTGCTTCAATACCTGCAGATGATCCGGTAAATTCGGGAGTAACGGTTACGCCTGTATGTTCAGCCATAAAAGCTTCTGCCATAGCAGTTGCAAGTTTTTCCATAGATGTGGAACCGGATAAAGTAATGGTTCCGCTCAGTTCTGCACCTGCATCTGCATCTGTGTTCTTAGGTGTTTCTCCACTGGGAGCATCGCTGCCCTTAGTGCCTGCATCATTTCCTCCGCATGCTGTCAGGCTGCCAAGTGCCATTGTCATAACGCCTGCTAATGCTAATGCTCTTACAATATTCTTTTTCATTTCATTTTCCTCCGCTATAAGCTTTATACATTGTTTTTCATTTTCTTAATCATCAGGACAAGGAACTCTGAATGAATGTTCATCCGTATTTCTTATCTCTGGCACAGAGTTTACCATAGGGGAGGGACAGAAACTATCATGGATGCGAAAAAGATAAGTAAAACTTTTGTAAAATTTAATTATAGAAAAACGCTTTTTTGTAAAATCCCGAAAAAAAATAACAGTATAACAAGGTAGCTTTGTGCCCTGTCACACTGTTATTTTTTTAGCTTTCCCGAACCGGATAATCGCCTCTGGCGGTTACCACCTCGTAGCCGATTGCCAGCATCTGTTTTTCCAGAAGCCGTTTATTTTCCGCCGCATCCGAACCGGTATGCAGCTTATTATTATATAGAAGATACTTTCCACGCACATCCTCAGGAGAAAGATTCGGCATAATTACGTTGGCTCCGGCGAGGATTCCCTGTTCCCGTCCATCCCTGCAGATACTGCCAAGCGCCGTTGTTGCGGGAAGCAGAACCTGCGGCAGCATCAGGCGGATGATTGACAGCAGATAGACCGTCAGTTCCACGCTTCCCGCTTTTTCTCCGGCAAAAGGCGTTTCCTTATGCGGAATAAACGGGCCGATTCCCACCATCTGCGGATTAAATTCCTTCAGAAAACGCAGGTCTCTGACCAGATGTTCCACAGTCTGCCCCGGCGCGCCCACCATGAATCCGCAGCCGGTCTGATATCCAAGCTCCTTTAAATCCTGCAGACACCGCATGCGGTTTGCAAAAGACAGTTCTTTCGGGTGAAGCATTCGGTAATGTGCATCCGTTGCGGTTTCATGGCGCAGCAGATACCGATCCGCACCGGCCTCCCGATACCGCCTGTAGCTTTCTCTGCTTTTTTCTCCTATCGAAAGCGTAATTGCACAATCCGGATATCTATTTCTAATAGAAGCAACAATATGACAGATTTTATCATCCGTATACCATCCATCTTCGCCGCCCTGAAGCACAAAAGTCCGAAATCCCAGCTCATACCCCGCCTTGCAGCAGGCAAGAATCGTCTCCTCATCCAGCCGGTAACGCTCTGCCAGCCGATTGCTTCTCCGAATTCCGCAATAGTAGCAGTCATTCTTACAATAACTGCTCAGTTCGATCAGCCCCCGGACAAAAATCTTCTTCCCGTAAAAACGATTCTGAACCTCTCTGGCTTCCTTTGCCAGACACTTTGCCGTTTCAGCATCCCGCTCTGCAATCAGCCGTGCAAGCTGCTCATCCGGCAGATCTCCCTCCCTCGCCAGACGCAAAGCCATCTGTATTAATTCATTCATCTCTTCAAATCCCCTATCTGTTTATTTTCTGACTCATAAGTCCCCTGTCTGTTCATTTTTTGACTCATAAATCTCCTGTCTGCTCATTTTTCTACACCGTAGCATAAGCCGTCTTCGCACTCACCCCCGGCAGTCTCCCGATCTTGCCTGACATCGCGCTGATTACGTTCTGCGGTGCATCCACCGCCACACTGATAATGCTGATCTTCTTTTCCCTGTACGGAATCCCCATTCTTCCTATAATATAATTTCCGTACTGATGCAGAATATCGTTCAGAGCCTCCGTAGAATCAAAATTCTCCACCACGATTCCAATCACCGCTACACGAGTCTTCATCTCCGGATTTTTTTCCATAACACACCACCCTTCCGACCTGTATGTATCAAAATCAAGCCCTTTTTTTGCTGTTTCAATTATAATAAACAATTACTCTTTCCGCAAGTCAGGCGAAAAATTAAAATTAATATATGACGAAAAATTAAAAATTAATGAAACTTCTTCTTTTTTTAACACAAAGCTCATTTTCAATGCTATAATCAGACGAAAATGGAAAAGGACATTGAATCATGACACGAAAACTGTATGACGAGGATGCACGGCTGCTGCATTTTAGCGGAACTGTGCTTTCCTGTGAATATGAAGAGAAAAAACATTGTTACGCAGTCATTCTGGATCAGACTGCTTTTTTCCCGGAGGAGGGCGGACAGATGCCCGACCATGGAATGCTTGCCGGGCAGGAGGTACTTGATGTGCGTCTTAAAAAAGATCCTGAGACATTTGAAGAAACCATTCTTCATCTTTTAAAACAGCCGCTGGCTCCCGGTACACAGGCCGAAGGGCAGATTGACTGGGCGCACCGCTTTGACCAGATGCAGCAGCACTCAGGAGAGCATATTATTTCAGGTCTGGTCAACCGCTATTATCAATATCATAATGTAGGCTTTCATCTGGGAGCAGAGGAAGTTACTCTGGATTTCGATGGTACGCTGAGCCTCGAGCAGCTTCGCGCAATCGAGAAAGAAGCCAATGAGGCAGTGAAAGCCAATTTTCCCGTTCAGGTTTCTTTTCCCGATGCCAAAACACTTGCCGCTCTTGATTACCGCAGCAAGATTGAACTCAAAGGAGCCGTCCGCATCGTAGAGTTTCCAGGTTATGACATCTGCGCCTGCTGCGCGCCGCATGTCGAAAGAACAGGAGAGATCGGCCTGATCAAGATTACCAACGTACAGTCCCACCGCGGCGGCGTGCGTGTGAATATCCTTTGCGGCGACCGCGCAATCGCCGATTATACCCGCAAGCAGGACAGTATTTCCTCCATTTCCGTTCAGCTTTCCGCCAAACCGGATAAGACAGCAGAAGCAGTCAGCCGTCTGCGTCAGGAGAATGTCCGCCTGAAGGAGCAGATCTGTACACTGCAGGCTGCGCTGATGCAGGAGAAGCTATCTGCTCTGCCCTCTCCTGCCGACAGCCGCCACGCCATCCTTTTTGCCGATGAGCTGGATGCGATTGCAGCGCGCAATACGGCGAATCAGCTGGCAGATACTTATGAGGGCTTCGGATTTATGCTGGTTGGAGATGATGAAAAGGGATATCGCTATGTAATAGCCAGCAGACATCTTGACTGCAGGGAGCTTTCCGCTTCTCTGCGAAAAGTCTTTTCGGCAAAAGGCGGCGGTTCCGGCGAGATGATACAGGGAACCATTCAAACGACAGGAAAGGAGCTAACCGCATGGATTCAAAACATGTAGACCGTGAGAATTCCTCCGGCAAATCGCCATTTGGCGATAATTCACCATTCAGAGACCACACGTTTCTGAAATATGTACTTATTATTCTGACTGCTCTGCTGATTTTCCGCTATTTCGGAGAAATCTTAGATGGAGCCGGGCTTATCCTTCAGGTAATCAGCCCGCTTTTACTCGGCTGTGTTCTTGCCTTTATTCTGAATCTGGTCATGGTACAGGTAGAAAGAGGCTATACGTTTCTGATCCGGCGTTTCTGCAAAACAGAAAAGCCGCTGAAATTCAGACGAATCATCGGCATTGTCGGCTCTCTTCTGCTGATTTTATTATTCCTGATATTCTTAGTGGGCATGGTAGTACCCAGAATTGTTGAGGTATTTTCTTCCACTGCACAGGCACTTCCTTCCCTTTTTAATGCATTAAAGGATTTTGCCATCAAAAACCAGCATCTGTTTCCTCAGGCATCCGAGTATATCATCAGCCTGAATATCGACTGGCAGAATCTGTTCCAGCGCGTGATGTCGTTTGCAGGCAGCGGAATTTCCAGTGTTTTCGGAAATGCATTTTCCTTTATCGGTATGCTGACCGGCACTTTATCAAACCTTCTGTTTGCCCTGATCTTTGCCATCTATATTCTGGTCGGAAAAGAACGGCTTGCAGGTCAGATCAACCGTGTACTGGCTTTTCTGTTAAAGCCCCGTATGCAAAAAGAGCTGCGGGAAATCCTTGGGGTTTTCAACCGGAGTTTTTCCAGCTTTATCAGCGGACAGTGTATTGAAGCGCTGATTCTTGGTGCACTTTGTATTCTCGGCATGAGCCTTCTGCGTCTCCCCTATGCTTCGGTCATCGGTACCCTGGTAGGCGCTACCGCCTTAATTCCGGTACTCGGCGCCTATATCGGAGGCGGAATCGGATTTATTCTGATTTTCACAGTTTCACCGCTTCAGGCGCTGTACTTTGTCATCTTCCTGGTCATCCTGCAGCAGCTGGAAGGAAATCTGATCTACCCCCGTGTAGTCGGCGCTTCCATCGGTCTTCCCGGTATCTGGGTATTCGCAGCGGTTACTGTCGGCGGCGGACTCGCAGGAATCTCAGGAATGCTTGTCGGCGTACCCCTGACAGCAGGAGTTTATCAGCTTTTGAAAAAATACATTCGCTAAGGTTTCTTTTCTTCGTAACGGCTCCTCTTTGTAACGCCTCATTTTTGTAACGCCTATGTCTCTTTTAGGCTCCTCTTTATAGAAGATCCTAAAAAAGACATAGGCGCTTAATTTGTATCTGTTTCCCTTCACTGATCTGACATCGGAATACACTTACCGGTCTTTCGCTCTATCAGATTGACAACACCTATCGCATCATCGTAACAGGATACAACATACTCTTCATTAAAATCCGAAATATCATAGTTTGTATTTCCAATTTTATTACATTTTTCTGTTTGAAAATCATATTGATACACTTCGATCGGACCATTTTGATTCAAAACCGTAAAAACCATCTCATCTTTATGCAGAATAATATGATGAATGTTTTCCTTCTCGATCAGCAGCTTTGGATTGGTATCTGTAAAATCCTTTTTACAATAGATTCCGATCTCATCGCCTTCATCCGCTGCTTCACTATATATGATCGAACGATCCGGCAAAAATCCCACCAGGGATTGATTTTCCAAAATATCCTGCTTCTGCTCAATTCCTCCGGCATAACTGCAGATTGCAAGCTGATTTTTTTCTTGTATAATCACACCTGCAAAGCCCCAGCAATCATATAAATACTCCATATCAACCCCGGAAGCCAGTTCTTTCACTTTTCTGGTCTTTAATTCAAGCCCAAACAGTGAATGCATATTCTCTCCCATCTGCTGTATATAATACATGATATCATCTATAATCAATATTGATGAAACATTACTTTTCACCACGGTCTCCGCCTTATTATCTTTCAAATCTACTTTCTGTATATGAGATTCATCATCAATAAAATATACGGCATTATCATAGTAATTTACAGAAGCTTCATATTTTTCCGATAATAACTTCGGTTCTCCCTTGAAATCAGTCCAATACAAACCGTTAACTAAAATGTATAGAAACCTATACACTTTCACCCTAACGGTTAGGT
>JAUNPP010000210.1 GCA_030536685.1 Lachnospiraceae bacterium | reverse complement strand
GAATAAGTGAGAATGAATAAGTGAGAGTAAGTCATTCGAGAATGCCATCGGCATTCTTGCTGCGAGCGGCTCAGATATATCATGTTAGCATAGCTGACATGATATATCTGAGCCACTCTGCAATCCTGCGCATTATTGCGGCAGCCTGTGGTGATTTCCTGAGTGCTCATATTCGATCCAGAAGTTAAACAGCTGCTCCAGGCAATGCAGCATGATGCGCTGGTCAGTGACCATGATCTCGCAGGGGAGTTTTCCCTGATTGAGATCTTCATGAGCCTGTTCATTTCCCAGAATCCGTACAATATGCATGTAGCTGATGATCCAGTTTGCGGCGATGTTTTTGGAGCCGAAATCCTGAATCTGTTTATATAAGGATTTTTTTTGCGACGCGGGATTGATTTCTTTTAACATTAATTCAATGATACGTCGGGAAAGGATCGCGATATCGAGATAGCGTGCTTCCTGTTGAGAGATACATTCCACCAGTCTGGAAATTGTTTTGTTTTTTCTGAGATTCTTCCTGACGTGAACCAGGCTGATGATCAGCTTTTGGATATTTTCAAGCGTTTCCAGAGATTCCAGATCCCGGAATACATTAACAATCTGCTGTCCTTTTCTGCCGAGTACCTGATCCATGGCGGCGCTGATCTCAGAAATTTTATCTTTTGTCCGTTCAATAATGTATATTTTCTGCAGGTTCGTACAGTGGGGAAGCGAGGTGGCTCCATGCTGAAACAGTATGGAAAGAATAGCAGAGGGACTGATCTGCTGATCACCTGTTCCAATGAGCGGCATCGCGGCCGTGCAGATGGACGGCGAGAAGCTTTGCAGCAGCTGCAGGCAGGAGAACATGCTTTGGAGACGCTGGTCTAATAAGGCTGGTTCTGTCGGAGCGGCATAAAACTTCAGAAATTCTACACACATAAGGTATTGGAAAGGGCCGTTTTGCAGTTTTTGTGAAACCCAGATTCCTTTTTCTTCCCGCAGGTCGATAAATGGTTTTTGCGACAGCCTTTTTACAGAAATGTCAAGCTGCTCCCACAGCGCGCCGATCAGCGTACCCCGAAAAGGTTCATAGTCAGACTGGAAGGAGGACACAATCAGCACATCGATTGGTTCGTCAAACTGTATCAGATCCCCCTGGTACAGCTCAAAACATTTCTCACCGTAGGGGGTGGTAAATTCATAACTGTTGATAAAACGGTTTTCGAAGCGGCTTCCTGAACCGTCTTTCGCACGGCTTCCGGAGCTGCTTTTCGCGCTGTTTCCGGAGATTTTCATGTCTGAGTAGCTTTTCAAAATGATCCATCCTTTCCATTTTATACGTTTACACGTTAATATGCAGTTATTTTATAATATTTTCAGTGACCAGTCAACGCAGAGGATTTCTACTGTCCGGAAATCTGTGAACAGCAGCAAAAATGTTACTGTTCACACTCGTGCCGGGCACAGTAACGCAAAAATTGCACTGCACTATGAGAAATTCAACTGATCTATAGAAATAAGAATTTATTTCTGATATCATTTATGTATAAAAATAAAGGAACAAATAGAGCAAATGATAAGTATAGCAGTATGTGATGATGATGTTTCCGCTTTGAATAAGATCAAAGCCTGTGTTTCTAAATGGATGTATTTACATAAAGTATTGTTTGAAATCAGGGGTTATGAAAGCAGTGGAGAGTTTTTGTTTGATATAGAAGACGGAAAAAATTTTGATTTGATTTTATGTGATATTGAAATGCCGAAAGTTTCTGGAATGGAGATTGCGAAATTAATAAGGGAAAAACTTCCGTATTGTATTACGATATTTATAACTTCATATATAAGATATGCGGTCGATGCTTTTGAATTGAATATATTTCGTTTTATTCCTAAGAATCAAATAGAGCTGAGGCTTTCAGGGGCATTAAAGGATGCATGGGAAATGATCCGAATACAACAGAAAGAATACTATGTAATTGAAAATATAAGTTATATTGAGAAAATTGCATATCAGGATATTATATATATTCAAAAAGATAAAAACTACACTGTATTTTATTTAAAGCATCATAAAAAGGCGCGGGTCCGAAAAAGCTTAAAACATGTAGTGGATGAGCTTGGACATGATGATTATGAATTGATTCAAAGAGATATTGCAGTGAATCTCTTCCATGTGACTAAATTAGAATCAGGTAAAATTTTCCTGATTGATAATATTTGTCTCCCAATCAGCGCTAACAGGCAGGAATTGATAAAAAACAGAATTTCCGGGTTTTGGGAGGCGCATTTATGAGCAGAAAAATAGATGGAAATTTTATAATGGCAGCTTTAAAACGCATTGCTATTTGTTTAAGCGTTTATCTGGCAGTTTTCTTTTCCTACAGCCTGATTTTAAGTTATTTTTTTGGAATTGCCTATGCACCGGAATATCATATGTCGTTTTTTATTGGAAGCATAGTTCTTTCTGTTCTTCTTTTTTTATATAAATATTTGAAAACCAAAAAGCGTAATAGTGAAATAGAAAAGCAGAATAAACTTCTCAAAGAACATTATGAAATGATTCAGGAGATGTATAATGGAAATGCAAAGCTTTATCATGATTTTCATAATCATATGAATATCATTTACCATCTGCTGGAAGAAAAAGATTTTCAGGAAGCAAAAACATACATTGAAAAAATCAGTGAACCGGTTCGGGAAATTTCAAAATTTTCAATGACCGGAAATGATGTGGTTGATATTGTAATAAACAGTAAAAGGAAAATTATGGAGCAGCACGGAATAAAATTTGCAGTTAAGGCAGAGTTTCCGCCGGGAATGCATATTGATTCGCATGATATATGTATTATATTAACGAATTTGCTGGATAATGCCCTGGAGAGTTCGGTAAGAGAGAAGGGGAGAGGGGGGCAGCCGCTGGAAGTGCAGCTTATAATGAGAAGAATACATGGATTTATGTTTATTAAAATTACAAATTTTTGCAAAAAGGAACCGGGCAGGTTTCTATATTCCACAAAAGAAAATCCGGCGCTTCATGGTTTTGGTTTACAGAATGTAAAGAATGTCGTTGGAAAATATCATGGAATTTTAAAAACAGAATATTCAGAGAATCAGTTTAAAGTCCTGGTCATGATTCCTTTATGAAATCAGAACTCCTGAGAGCAGAAATATTATAAAAATGCTGCTCTCAGGAGTTTTTTTATGATGTGACTGTTCAGAGACAGGCAGATTTGCAATTTTAAAACCCCAAAAGTGCCTTTTTAAAACCAAAAATGTAAAATTACTATGAAATAGAGTATGATTGTGTAATGCAGCAGTGGCATATTTTGACCGGATAAAAAAGGAGACATGATTCATGAAAATCCAATATATTAACAGTTTATGCGGAGGAATTTAATGAAGATAATGAAGAGGAA
>JAUNPP010000048.1 GCA_030536685.1 Lachnospiraceae bacterium | reverse complement strand
CCTGCTATATAATGGGGAGCAGGTTATTTTGCCTGAGAAACTGCATATGCTGGACACGACAGCAGTTGGAGCTCCTTATGGCGCAGAAGGTGCTTTTCTGCCTGCACAGAAGATACGTGATGAATTAAAGTATCTTACAGGGATGACAGATGATGAAATGGCATATCTGATTCTTGGAATTGAAAATCAGGAAAAGATCCACTATGCGATGCCGGTGAAAAACATGCTTTATGATGCATTACAGTATGCCGGTCAGGTAAAAGAAGCGGCGGCATCACATCGAAAAGTACAGGATGGAAAAGGACGGAGTTCCGGGGAATATCTTTCGGGTTTTTATAAGGATGACCGCATGATACCGGTAGTGACACTGGTTGTTTTTTTCTCGGCAGAGCCGTGGGACGGACCGATGAGTTTATATGATATGTTTTCTACGAAAGATAAGAAGATTCTTTCTTTTGTGGAAAATTATCAGATTCATTTAATTGCGCCCGAAAGTTTATCGGACGGCGACCTCAATAAATTCCATTCGAATTTGAAAGAGGTGTTGTCTTTTATCAAATATTCTGCTGATAAACAGAAGTTACGGCAGCTGGTGCAGGAGAACCGGAATTTTGCAGCTCTTGACAGAGATGCAGCAATGGTAATTGATGTGTGTACGAATTCAAAGCTGAAGTTTGATGAGAATCAGGAGGTGATGGACATGTGTAAGGCAATCTCTGATATAAGAGAGGAGGGCCGCGAAGAAGGCCGCGCGCAGGGCAGGACAGAAACAAAAAAAGAAACGGCTGTCAATCTGCATCTGATGGGGATGGAAAATGATGTGATAGCAAAAGTACTCAGCGCAGATATCGGGATGGTTGAAGAATGGCTGAGAGACAGTGAAACATAATATAATATGTTTATCTGGGTTTGCGGCGGGCTGCAGGAGGTGATTCTGCAGCCCGTTTTATGTATAGTGATGAAGAAGTATAAACTTTAAACGATAAACTTCGGGCAGTATATTTTTATATGTGAAATATAGTTTAGAAAGTTATTTGGATTTGCTGGGTTGATAAAAAATCAAGTAAATAAAATTTTAAAAATTGACAGAAAAAAGGATTGGTATTATAATACTGTTAATAAACAGCAACAGCTTTAATACTTATAATGGTAACTGTAATTGTAATTGGAAAGTTTTATTATCTATTATAATATTAGAAAAGTGTTTTGAAATAGTAATTAAAAATTTAAAATGGATGAACCACAACATAGGATGTAATTGAACTACTGTGATATGCAGGATATTAAAATGGGGGAGATTTTATGCTGGTATTTGAATATCAATGTCGCATTTCTTTTGGGAAAAATATTTTATATGAAAGTGCAGCAGAGAAAATTGCTGGTTTTATTGACAGTGCATTAGCTTTAAAGCCGGAGTATCTGGAATTTCACCAAAGTAAAGAGTATAAGTATTATTGTTTTGATTTGCCGTATCCGTTTGAAAAGGGCAAGGTTTATGAAGAAAAAAAGGTATATACTGTGAGGATACGGACGGTAAAGCAGGAACTGGCAGAATATTTTTTAATGAAACTGCCATATCACAGCGGAAGTGGAGTATATGGTCATGGAGGAGAACTTAAAATTATTCCCAGGAAGATTCTGGAAACAGTATATTCGCTGACTCCTGTAGTTTTAAAGACAGAGCAGGGTTATTGGCGAAATAACATGACAATGCAGGAATATGAACGGCGCTTAAAGGAAAATCTGGTTAAAAAATATAATCAGTTTACAGGAAATAGGCTGGATGAAGATTTTCAATTATATGAATTGATGGAAATTCGGAATCAAAAACCAGTGAAGATTTATTATAAAGGAATCACTTTATTAGGTGAAAAACTTAGTTTTGTAACCGCTAAAAATGCAAGCGCACAGGAAATATGGTATTTTGCGTTAGGTACGGGAATCGCTGAAAACAATAGTCGAGGATGCGGATTCCTGAACTATCGCTATTTGTGATGTTTTTTGTGATATTTTTTGTAGTAATTGGAGTTGGAGGTGAAAAACTGTGTTGCGAGAGGGACGGGAAGTATTCAATTCAATGCTCCATCGTGAAAATGGTGAGCGATTGGTTCTGGATAGATATATTCCGAAAGATGGCACATATCGCTTGATAGAGCTTGGAGAGGATACAATTCAGATCAAAAAGACACTTGATATCAGAAAAGATAAAAAGAAGGGAATTATCCAG
The DNA here is from genome assembly GCA_030536685.1 of Lachnospiraceae bacterium. Taxonomy (GTDB): domain Bacteria; phylum Bacillota; class Clostridia; order Lachnospirales; family Lachnospiraceae; genus TWA4. The sequence goes on along the minus strand of JAUNPP010000048.1, from coordinate 19,904 downwards.
GGAAAAGAGGATACGGAGTACAGGTTTATCTGCAAATTGGATTATTACAGCAAATTACTGGAAATGAATAAACCTATGGATTCGTCGAAAACAATTCATACGAATAATTATTTTTCGCTGGCGGTGAAAAAAGAAAGTCTTTTGAATGGAAAATGGAATCAGGAAGTTATTAAAAAATACTATGAAGTTTTGAGAAGTCCACTGAAAAAGTACGGGAAAAAAGCGAAAACCAGATACTTGTATGAGAATCTGGAGAGTAAAATAGGTTCTCCGGATGAAGCACTGATCAACCGGATTGAACATTTTGTTTTAACAGAACATATTTGGGATGGAATCAGTCTGGATAAGAATGATTATGCAAAGATATTTTTTGTTTTTCCGGATCAGAAAAAAACGGAAGAACTCTATAAAACTGAAAATTCAAGATATGTAATTCCTAACATTTATAATAACAATGATTTTAATGAGATGGAAGACGGTCAGGTCGTAGGAGTTCCCAATAATAATATGGGATTGAACAGCAAAAAGCCATTTTTGGAAAACAAAACGCGTAAAGTAAAGGTTCCGTATTTATTAAATCAGGATGATGCCATGCTGCAGTCACAGTTGTTTGATTATTTTATGGGAGAAGTTTCGATTGGCAGAGTTCATGTGTATATAGACAGCAATGAGGAAGCGCCGGATATTCGAGCTTACAGCAATACCGAAGAACCGCCGGCTTTACAATATGGGTATTATTTACGGCTTCAGATGGAGAAAAATGAAGTGAAAATTGTGGATGCAGATGTAATTACCCGATATGAGCCGAATATAAAACCGGAATTTTATTTAAGAAACCATATAGGAATTCCGGAGGATGTGCTTGAAAAATCAAAAATTCAATATAACAGAGCATATAATCGTTTATGGGAAATAAAAGCCTTAATAGACGCAATCTTCTTTGAAGGAAATTTACGCTATAATCTGGATACGGAAGCAAAAGATTTGTCAGGCATGGACGATACGGTAAAAAGGTGTCTCCTTCAGAGCAGAGACAGTTTGATTGACTGGTTTTACAGAGGAAGAGTGGAGCAGGTAAAAACTGTAATAAATCAGATTTCCATGGAACTGATTAAAAACTCTTTGCGTAAGGGAGAACGTTTTAAGGCGCAGAGACAGTTTAATCTGCGCTGGTCACTGATGGATTATTTTTATCCGGATAGGAGAAGTGGGGGAAAAATGGGAGAAATTAAAAAAACTTTAAGGAAGCATATTAATTTACCAAAAGGAGAGGAATGGGAAATTGAATCGGATGAAGAGTTTGCATTTGGAGTAGGACAGGCCGTATCCTATCTTATTTCATTAAGTAAAGCGAATATAAAGCCTGATTCTCTGATTAATCCGTATTTGAACGCAAAAAATGCGGCAATGATAAAACAAAGAATTGTTCAGTTGTATAAAAAGTATAATTATCGAATTGAACGCAATGATATCCGGGTTCATCAACTGATAGGTCACATCATGGAATATGATCCGAAAGAAATCTGCAGTGAAATGTTGATGGCGGGCTTTGTGTCTGATTGTTTAATCTATGAAAAAAAGGAAAAAAGTGAGGAGTTAGAGAATGAATAAGAGAGTATATGGTGTATTAGGTATTTCTTCGATTATGGCAAATTGGAATGCAGATTTCTCAGGGTATCCGAAAACAACTTCCGATGGGAAAACTTATGGAAGTGATAAAGCTTTAAAATATCCTATGAAAAAAATGTGGGATAATCAGGGGAAAAAAGTTGTCTATCTTAAATCAATGCGTTTTACGGACGGGAAAAAGGGGGAAACTTTATTAGTCCCGAATAGTTTAAAAGAACGGTATGAACGGCTTTTTCAGGTTGAGGATTTAAAAAAATGCAAAGATACGAAAACAGTATTAAAAAATCTGTTTCAGGCGGTGGATATTAAAAATTTTGGAGCTACATTTGCAGAAAGCGGAATGAATTTTTCAATTACCGGAGCAGTACAGTTTGGACAGGGATTTAATAAGTACGAAGATACGCAGCCGCAGGAACAGGATATTTTGTCACCTTTTCGCGTTGAAAAAAATAAAGAGAACAAAAGCGGAGATAAAAATGCGGATGATGAAGGCAAAAAAAATTCGACGATTGGAACGAAAATTGTCAGTGATGAAGCTCATTACTTTTATCCATTTGTAATCAATCCATTAGCATATAAAGAATATGTAGAACTTGGAGTGACAGAGGGATATACGGAAGCTGATTATTTGAATTTTAAAGAAACTTCTTTGGTTTCAGCAACTGCATTTGCTACAAATTCAAAAGAAGGATGTGAAAATGAATTTGCTTTATTCGTGGAAACGGAGAAAGAATTATATCTTCCTAATTTAACGGAGTATATTACCTTTATTAAAGGCGAAACGAAAAACGAAATCGAAATAGCCTGCGGGGAATTGCTGCAGGCATTTCGGGAAAGAATTTTCTCGGTGGAGATTTATTATAACCCGGATACTACGATGGTCAGAAAAACAATTGAAGGAGCAAAGTATTTTAATATTATCACCCGGAAAGAGGTTTAAGATGAGGGTATTAAGATTTGAATTGAGCGGAAAAACCGCGTTTTTCAAAAATCCGGAAGTAAATTCATATTTTTATTTTACTTTTGGTCAAATTCATAAACCTGCTTTGCTTGGTATTTTCGGCGCTGTCATGGGATATCAGGGATATGGTGCGGAGTATGAAGATTTTCCGGAATACTATAAAATCTTAAAAGATATTCGCGTTTCCATTGTTCCGAAATCCCCATATAATAATGGGTATTTTGCAAAAAAAATACAAAGCTTTAATAATTCGGTTGGCTATGCTTCTCAGGAACAGGGAGGAAATCTGATCGTAAAAGAGCAGTGGATTGAGAATCCGGCATGGGATATTTATTTTGTCGTTGAAAATGAACTTACAAAAGAACTTGCAGAGAGAATTTTGCAGAACCGATGTGTGTATATACCATATCTTGGTAAAAATGATCATCCGGCTGTATTAAAAAAAGCTTCCTTTTTGGAATTAGAGGAGGCTTCCGCTATAGAGGAAAGGATTCACAGTCTGATTCCATCTTATATGGCGCAGTATAACTGGGAGGAGGCATGGTTTAAATATGAAGAGTATTTACCTGTTTCACTGAAAGAATCAACTAATCATTATGAATTGCAAAAGTTCTATTATACAGATGCGGTTGTAGAGGAAATAGACGGGAATGTATTGAAAGATGGAGAAAGATTTATTGTATTTTATTGATCCGGAAATGGTACTGGAATCTGAGATACCATTGTATGCTCATATACGCAGTGATGGTGTAAAAGAGTTATTAGTTGAACATATTGAACGGTGTAAATATTATTTCCAAAAGATTTACCAGGATAAAAATCTGGAAGAGGTACTGGAAAGATTTTGCCGGCAGATGGATTTTGAAAATCTGCCGGTGGCACAAAAAATGGTTTCCTCAATGTTTGTACAGGTAGTGGTGTTTCATGATTATGGAAAACTGAACCCGGTTTTTCAACGAAAAAAGATGAAAAATACATTTTTTCGAGAATCCTATGACGGACTTTCCAACAGCAGGCATTCATTATTATCGGCAATTATTTATCTGGATTATTTCTGGAATGAAATTGAAAATGATAGAGATAAAGATAAAGGCATGACAGAAACCAGTCTGACGAAAAAAGACCGGAAGACGTTGAAACGGATTGCATTGGAGTTATCCCAGGTTATTGCCAGACATCATAGTGACATCGAAAGTATGGACAGCTACCTGTGCTGTTTAAGGAGCGGAGAGGTAGAAACACTTTTAACAAATCTTCATGCCGCTCCTCTTAGAGGATATAAAGGGCTTCGATGGCTGAATACCGATAAATTGCTGCGTTTTACAGGAAATTATAGAATTTTAAAGCAGAAAACGACCAGAGAACAGGATATGTATTCGTACTTTTTTTATCGTTTAGCCTATTCTGTTCTGGTAGCCTGCGATTATTATGCTACGACGGATTTTATGAATCAGGTTCATAAGGAATACTATGGTTCAATGAATGAATTGAAAAAATTTACGGATGCATATAATGGGTCTGAATTGATCCATTCAATTCGCACTTATGAAAAGGAGAAACATCCGGTTTTTTCAGGAAAAATTCAGGATCTCACAGAAATGAACGATTTACGGTGTGAAATGTTCCTTGAAGCGGAATATAAGCTTAAAAACTTTAGCGATGAGGTCATTTATTTTCTTGAGGCTCCGACAGGGGGCGGGAAAAGTAATATTGCAGTTAATTTAAGTTTTCATATGATGCAGGGAAGAAAGAAGCTGTTTTATATTTATCCGTTTAATACACTTGTAGAGCAGAATCGCCAGACTTTGATGAAGCTGTTTCCGGATGAGCAATTAAAAAATAATATCGTAGTAGTAAACTCGCTGACGCCGATCCGGGGAATGGAAAATAAAGATGAAAATTCAGAGGATTATTATGAAAAAGCCTTATTGGATCGTCAGTTTTTAAACTATCCGTTTGTATTAACGACTCATGTTAGTTTCTTTAAACTTCTTTTTGGAGATAAAAAGGAAGACTTGTTTGGTTTTTTACAGCTTTCCTCTTCGGTTGCCGTATTGGATGAAATTCAAAGTTATCGTAATTCCATATGGGCGGAAATTATTGTTTTGTTGGAAGCTTGTGCAAAGCTGATGGGAATGAAAGTAATTATCATGTCAGCAACTCTGCCGAACCTTGAAACATTAGGCAGTAACGAATGTTCAGTGAAATATTTGCTGGAAAACAGCCGAAACTATTTTTCACATCCTGTTTTTAAAGACAGGGTGGAGATTTCGTATGAGCTGCTGCAGCAGACAGTTACTTTGGAATTGATAAAGCAGCATGTTAAGTCACAATTTGAATCACCGCAGGGAACAGAAAAGAAGCTTTTAATTGAATTTATCAAAAAAGAAACTGCTTATGAATTTTATCAGATGATGCATCAGGCAGATTTGCAGAACGTAGAGATTTACTGTATTACAGGTGATGATTCTTCTGCAGAACGGGAAAAAATACTGAAACCGATTCGGGAAAAAGAAAACATTAATATTTTACTGATTGCAACGCAGGTAATTGAGGCCGGCGTGGATATTGATATGGATATCGGCTATAAAGATATTTCTAAATTAGACAGTGAAGAACAGTTCATGGGGCGGATCAATCGTTCCTGCAAACGAAGCGGAAAGGTGTATTTTTTTGATCTGGATCCGGCAAATCGTATTTACAGAGATGATTATCGAATAGATTCTGATTTGACTTTGAAATCAGAGGAAATGCAGGAAATCTTATTAGAAAAGACATTTAACCGTTACTACCGCAAAGTATTGGAGGCTCTTCAGGAAGATAGAAATCAAAGCACCAATCGAGAAGGCTTACAGTATTTTTTTAAGGAAAATGTTAAATTATTGGATTATCCTGGTGTAGCAAAGCATATGCAGTTAATTGAAGATGAGCAGTGGAGTATGAATATTGTTTTGTGCCGACAGCTTGTATTGGAAAATGGAATGCATTTGGACGGATGGGAAATTTGGAATAAGTATAAAAAGCTGCTTCAAAATACGGAGCTTCCATATGCAGAAAAACAAATTAAACTCTCGGAAGTCCGGAGCTGGTTAAACTATTTTATTTACCGGATAAAATACAATGTAAATTTAGCTTATCAGGATCAGATTGGTGAGTTATATTGTTTAGAAGATGGCGAAAAGTATTTTAATAACGGCAAATTAGATAGAAAACGTTTGGAAACAACCGGAATTTTATTTTTGGATTAAAGTGAGGATTATCTGATACTCGGGAGGAAGTATGCGTGTAAATGGCACATTGATAAACTATTATTTTCATTGTAAGCGTCAATGCTATCTGCATGGAAATCGTATGAATCTGGAAGATAACAGTGAGATTGTAAAAATAGGAAAAGCATTACATGAAGAACGGGCACAAGGTGATAACAGTGAAATTGCAATTGAAAATATTCGTTTGGATAAATTAACAAAAGAGTATCTGACAGAAGTTAAAAAGTCTGATGCAGATATAGAAGCTGCAAAGTGGCAGCTGTTGTATTATTTGAAAGTTTTAAAAGAGAAGGGAGTAGAAAGAAAGGGAAAGCTGGAATTTATTGAAAAAAATATTTCCAATAAAAAAACTGTAATTTTGGAATTGACAGATGAAGAAGAACAGCAGCTGGACAAATATGTAACTGAAATTGAAATTTTATTGGATGCAGCAGAAGTGCCGGATAGATTAAATAAAGCCGGATGTAAAAAATGTGCATACTATGAATATTGTTATGTGTAACTAAAGATGTGGCAGAAAAAATAAGATTGCATAGAGTGTTTGTTTATGTCAGCGCAGCTGACGAGCCGCTCGCAGCAAGAATGCTGATGGCATTTTTGAATGAAATATTTGACTGTTTCTGTGGCTGTAATAGAATGGAGATTAGTGTGAAAGAAAGTAGAACTTTCATTACTATTTGTGCCGCCAACTGAAAGGCGGTGGAATGGAGATTAATATGGGAAGTACGCGGTATATCATGTCTATGGGGGAGTTAAGCCGTAAGGATAATTCTTTATGTTTTCGTAAAAATGATAGAAATACATATATTGCTATTGAGAACACAAAAGAAATTTATTGTATGAATGAGGTGTCAATTAATACCAAACTTCTGGATTTTTTGAGCAGCAATCATGTTGTAGTACATTTTTTTAACTATTATGGTACTTATAGCGGCACTTTCTATCCGAAAGATCAGTATCAAAGCGGGAAATTATTGATTAGGCAGGTGGAAAAATTTGAATCTTCGCGACTTGAAATTGCAAAAGCGATTGTGTATGGTATAGGTGAGAATATTGCGGAGGTTCTTTACCATTATTACAAACATGGTAAAAAGGATGTGAAAGGTATAATTGATTGGTTGAAAAAAGAATTTCCTCAGTTGGTTGCACAAGCTCAAACTGTACAGGAATTAATGAAATATGAAGGTGATGCATGGGGGAAATTTTATGCGGCTTTTCAATATTTTCTGCCAGAAGATTTTATAATGAATAAACGGGTAAAACGTCCGCCGGATAATCCTATCAATGCATTGATTTCATTTGGAAATACATTGTTGTATACCAAAACAATCTCTGCGATATACCGAACTCATCTGGATCAGAGAATCAGTTTTTTACATCAGCCTGCAGAACGAAGATTCTCGTTAAGTCTTGATATAAGTGAAGTTTTTAAACCTGTTATTGTCTATCGAACGATCTTCGATTTGGTTAATAACCGCCGGATTCAGGTGGAGAAACATTTTGATAAAAAGGTCAATTATTGTCTTTTGAATGAGGAAGGCAGAAAAATCTTTATTGAAGCTTTTGAAACAAGAATGGAGTCAGTCTTTATGCATCCAAAATTGAAACGAAAAGTATCATATCGAACTGCTATAAAATTAGATTGTTATAAATTGATTAAGTTTATTTTAGAAGATAAAGACTTCAAACCATTTTCATTAAAAGAAGGGATGTAAAAATTATGGCTCAGCGAACAGGAATAAAAAAGCAGATGAATTTCAACTATGCATTTGTATTTTATGATGTTGGCGAAAAACGAGTGCAAAAAGTCTTTAAGATATGTAAAAAATATCTTTCACATTTTCAATATTCGGTATTCAGAGGTGAGATTACACCTTCAAAATTAATTCAGCTTAAAGGTGAATTGAATAAAATCATTAATATTGAGGAAGATTTTGTGTGTATTATAAAATTAAAGAATGATAATGTGTTTGGCGAAGAACTGCTTGGAAAACAAGATCGACAGACAGGCGAAAATTTGATATTATAATGGTGGCATTTACCAGGTGAAAAATCAAAAATGTTTTGAAATCCTTGTAAATAAAGGGAAAAAAACAAAATGAGAATTTAACCGAAACGCCTGGGAAAAAACAATAAAAAGCTTGATTTTATGCGAAATAATTACAATGAGCAAAAACAAAACGCTATAAATTATGGGGATAAACAGTAACATGGGATGTATTGAAACGTGAAGAAAAGCAGTTTTTCCCCGCTTGATGTGTTGATAAACAGTAACATGGGATGTATTGAAACTTTCATACAGAGTGGCTGCAAGTTTGGCATCATCCGATAAACAGTAACATGGGATGTATTGAAACGCCATTCACCCGAAAAGGCATAGGCATTTGTTTTTTGATAAACAGTAACATGGGATGTATTGAAACTAGCTTCCCTGATTGTAAGCAAATGCAAGCTCTGTGATAAACAGTAACATGGGATGTATTGAAACGGTTCCCGGAAACGCTGCAAGAGGGCAGAACCGGATAAACAGTAACATGGGATGTATTGAAACGCGGTTCTTCCTTCTTTCTACACTTTTTATGGTCAGATAAACAGTAACATGGGATGTATTGAAACAGGCATTTGCAGCGTGTCCCATACCCGCTTTCTAGATAAACAGTAACATGGGATGTATTGAAACCAATGCTAATCAATATTATCCCTGTTACGAATCCGAGATAAACAGTAACATGGGATGTATTGAAACTTCCCACAAACCTCAACAACAATTGCCCCTTTTGGAGATAAACAGTAACATGGGATGTATTGAAACATTGCGCTTTGTGAGCAGACAACAAGCACACATAGATAAACAGTAACATGGGATGTATTGAAACGTCTGGAAAAGGCAATAGAAGAACTTACAGAAACAGATAAACAGTAACATGGGATGTATTGAAACTAAATTGTGTGAACCGGTCCAGCGCATCCATTCCGGATAAACAGTAACATGGGATGTATTGAAACCACGCTGGAGGTTTAAGAACAACTGCGCTAGATAGATAAACAGTAACATGGGATGTATTGAAACCCGAAAAAATCTGTAACATCAATATTCCCGTTAAGATAAACAGTAACATGGGATGTATTGAAACGTCCTGGAGAACTGCCTGACATGGCAGAGCTGGGAGATAAACAGTAACATGGGATGTATTGAAACAAGATATCAAAACAGATATTACTACCCTGAGCGACGATAAACAGTAACATGGGATGTATTGAAACTTATTTAGCACAACTACTTTATCGATAAGAGTGGATAAACAGTAACATGGGATGTATTGAAACGATGCAATTATACGCACTGGGAGCTTATGAAGCCTATGATAAACAGTAACATGGGATGTATTGAAACAACCTTATTCCACCATCTATGTTGTGAGCGCCGTTGATAAACAGTAACATGGGATGTATTGAAACAAATACACATAATCCGTAACTACAGCAGATCCTGGATAAACAGTAACATGGGATGTATTGAAACGTTTTTCTCCGTAAATCTCTGTAAAATCTCTGATTGATAAACAGTAACATGGGATGTATTGAAACTTTCCAGATCCGTATCTTTCAGATCAGACAAGATATGATAAACAGTAACATGGGATGTATTGAAACACAAGTAATTGCATATACTGAGCATAGCTGACATCGATAAACAGTAACATAAAACACATTAGAATTTTTCAACACCAGCAATAATTTTAAACTATATACAGTGTTTGAAATTATCCCACCTCCCCTTAAAATAATAATAGAAAGAAGGACGAACATATGATCTCTTCCTTACCCCAGGGCCTTCCAGCCTCAAGAAAACTTACAATCACCATCGCCTTATCCCTATTTGCTCTAATTCTTGCTCTGCTTTTCCCAACAACAGATCGTGTGATTTGTCTGGCGGCGATGCTACTTTCCAGCGTAGGGGATATTATTCTGATGAATTTCAGAAAAATAGGAGAAAAAATGCCGATTCCGTATTTTTATGCCGGAGCTGTATTCTTCATGTTCTCGCATATACTGTACACATATGCCTTTTTGACTATGATTTTAAAAAATGGCTATAACTATCTGAATATTGGATTCTGGATGGCGATTGTGATAATTGTAATAACTGCAGTTGCAATCAGCATATTGGTTTTTAAAAACGGGAAAATTAACAGGCAGATGTATTTGCTTTGTTTTGCGTATGTGATGCTGATCGGAGCAAATTGCGCGACGATTTTTTCATGGTCATTTTCCATGGGAGGCACTAGGTGGCTTGCGGCAGCAGGAGCTTTATCGTTTTTTATTTCGGATATGATCATTGGTATTGATAAATTACTGGGAATTACATCTGATCGTCTTAAAAAGGCAATCTGGGTATTTTATCCGATTGGGCAGTTTTTCATTCTCTGGCGGGGATAGAAAACGGAAAATTATGAAAAATATCACTGTGGGAGGCGTTGCATCGTCTTCCTGAAAGGAATACACGCTATGAATATTCAAATTTTTGGTACCAGAAAATGTTTTGATACAAAGAAGGCAGAAAGATACTTTAAGGAGCGTAAGATCAAATATCAATTTGTTGATCTGAAGGAAAAAGGGCTCAGCAAAGGGGAGTACAACAGTGTGAAAGCTGCTGTCGGCGGCAGAGAGCAGCTGATAAATCCGAAATGTAAAGATAAAGATTTGCTTGCACTGGTTCAATATATTGCAGAAGAAGATAAAGATGAGAAAATTCTTGAAAATTCGAAAATTTTATCCACTCCCATTGTTAGAAATGGCAAGCAGGCAACTGTGGGATATAAGCCTGAAGTCTGGGTGACCTGGAAATAGGAAACAGTGAAGAAACAACAATGAAGAGAAAACAGTAAGGCAGGTGTTCTTTTATATGATTTACATAACAGGTGATTGTCATAGCAATTTTGAACGCTTTAAACCGCAGAATTTTCCTGAGCAGGCTGAGATGACAAAGGATGATTATGTAATTGTTCTTGGTGATTTCGGTGGAGTTTGGTATTCGGAGAATCGTAAGGAAGTAAAGATGGAAAATCATCAGCTGGATTGGCTGAACAGCAGACCGTTTACCACACTGTTTGTGGATGGTAATCATGGTGCGACACGTTGCTAATTGAAAAGATTAGCCGTTCCTCTTTTGGGGAAAAAGAACTAATTTTTTGAATAATCAAATGGTAGGGTAACGCCTTGAAGGGTTATTGCTAATACTACGACATGCAGTATTTGTGATTATTAAATACTGTGTGAAGCTCGTTGAAGTCGGCTGAAATAAGCCTAAGTAAGAAATTGCATGAGTAAAGTTGGTACAAAAGTGGCTAGGGCTCACCTGCTGGAAAATGTAAAAGTAGTATATGGTTTATGATAGGTCGGGCATCCGAAAAAGATGAATATGGATAGTATGCATAGGTAATGCCTGGCTGACGAATCCTCGAATTAAAGAATCTAAATGCCGAAACTATTGAAAAATGGTTAGTACAGTTGTACTGTCTGCATGAGGTTTAGTAAGAATCATGGTTATGAAAAACCTTACTGGTTTACAGGACCAGGATATGCAGAAGGTTCATAGAGGAATCCTAAGTTCATATATGATGGATAGAGAAATTGGAACGTGGAAAGTTAGGAACTGAAATGATAATCATATAATCAATGAGATGTTCAGGTAGTAAGGAAAATCTTAGTGACTATAACTTACTTTCATCCTAATGAGAGCGAAGGCACAGTACTGTTGATGATATGGAAACATATCGGAGGGATAGCCTTTAGTCAATTACAATTTAATAGTTATTTTGGGTTATATAATTAAGTTGGTTCGAGTAAGACTAAGAGAAACTTTCCTTTTAATAAGGAGGTTGACAACTTGGCTTTAGAAACAAGACTTAGAGCAGAACAAGCATATTACGATATGACCAGAATTACTGACAAGCTTTATGCGCAAAGTAAAAATGGTAATAACTTTTACAAACTATATGAGCTTGTTACGAGTGAAGATAACATATTGCTTGCATACAGAAACATCAAGAAGAACACTGGTAGCAACACAAAGGGAACTGATAATAAAACGGTTAAAAACTATGCCAACATATCTATGGACGAGCTTGTAACCACAGTCAGAAGTAGGTTGGCGAATTTTCAGCCTATGTCGGTTCGTCGAGTGTTTATTCCAAAAACGAATGGAAAAGAACGTCCGCTTGGGATACCAACATTTGAAGATAGGCTGATTCAACAATGTATCAAACAGATATTGGAGCCAATATGTGAAGCTAAATTCCATCCGCACAGCTATGGTTTTAGGCCCCTTCGGAGCACGAAACACGCTATCAGTAGAATGATGACTCTGGCGCAAATTAAACATTACTATTTCTGCGTTGACATTGATATAAAAGGTTTTTTTGATAATATCGACCACAACAAGTTGATTAAACAAATGTGGACTCTCGGTATTAGAGATAAGAGAATCTTGTCTATTGTATCGAAAATGCTTAAAGCAGAAATAATAGGAGAAGGTATTCCCGTCAAAGGTACGCCACAAGGAGGAATCCTGTCTCCTCTACTCAGTAACATAGCATTAAACGAGCTTGATTGGTGGATTAGTTCGCAGTACGAAACTGTTCGATTCAGTGGAAAGTGCAAGCCAGAAAGCGTACAAACGCTGAAAAGCAAAACCAATTTAAAGCAAGTTTATATTGTCAGATATGCAGATGATTTTAAAATTATGTGTAAAACACATAACGATGCAGTTAAAATATTTAACTCTACGAAGCAATGGCTGAAAGAGAGGCTACATTTAGATATTTCGGAGGAAAAATCTAAAATAGTCAATCTGAGAAAACAGTATTCTGAATTTCTTGGTTTTAAAATTAAGCTCATTGAGCGTAGAGGAAAATATGTAATTTGCAGTCACATGTCTGATAAAAGCAAGTCAAGAGCAAAACAAATGCTCAAGAAAGGTTTTAATAAAATTGATAAGAAAGGCGAAAATGCAGGAAAGATGCTCAACATTATCAATAGCCAAATAATCGGATTGCACCAATACTATAGTGCAGCGACAATGGTTAATCATGATTTTGGAGACATAGCATATGAACTTAGTTACCTTATCGAAAATAGACTTAAACATATAACCAAAGAAGGCAAATTCAAAAGTTCCTGTTCAAAGTATATAACGGATACGTATCTAAAAAGGAATAATTACAAAACTTACAAAATCGGGAACATTGTATTGATTCCGATGGTGTATGTCTCGCATAAAAAGTTGATGAATTTTTCCCAGGACATGAATGTGTATTCGGATGAAGGCAGAAACAAAGCGGGGTATCGGAAATTAATCCTTGAGGGTGTGTTGAAGGAGCGTTGGAAAATGCGAAGCAGGTATGATGACATGGAATTGCTTGACAACTCTATCAGTCGAATATCAGCACAGCAATTAAAATGTTCTATCACAAAGCTATTAGTTACTGATGGAGAAATTCATCATGTGATACCCAAGGAATTGGGCGGAGACGATAGTTATCAAAATTTGTTGTATATTGATAAGTTTGCTCACAAGTTAATTCACTTGAAAGATGAGTGTAAGATACTGCTGTATCTGAATCACTTTAAGCGAGTAGTTGTGGATTACAGCAAGTTTATTGAAGCGATAAACAAGTACAGAGCTCTTGCAGGGAATTTTGCTATTTAGCACTAAGTGGAAAAAAACTAAAGTAAATAACTACTATAATTACAAGTTGTAATTGATGGAAAGCCGTATGAGGTGAAAGTCTCACGTACGGTTTGGAGCGGGGGAAAACCTGGAGATAATATCAAATGGTTACCTATCGTTATAAAATTTTGACCGTTTATACCGCTTTCCTGTAAAAGAATTTTGCGGTGGTCTTGTCCATGAAATTCGGCCTCATGTGCTGCATTTAATGCGAGGCGAGATATTTCATTTGCAGGGATACCGTTTTTTTGCATTTGGAGGAGCGGCAAGCCATGACATTTCAGATGGAATTCTGGAACAGGAGGAGAAACGGCGGATCAGGTTGTATTATAAGCTGGATAAAGATTTTCGGATTCGGAACCGGAACTGGTGGGAAGCGGAGATGCCGAGTGAGGAAGAAATGAGGCATGGGATGGAGATACTGGAAAAATACCATTATGATGTGGATTTTGTGCTTTCTCATTGCTGTACGCTTCGGGCTGCGTCGTTGTGTTCAGAGGAGAAATTTACAGAGGATACGCTGACACGGTATTTTGATCAGCTGCTTGAAAATGGATTGCAGTTTAAAGCATGGCTGTTTGGACATTATCATGGCAATAAAAAAGTGATGGAAAAGTATTTTTTGCTGTATGAGCAGATTATAAGGCTGATCTAAGTCTGATTCAACCTGATTCAAGCCTGATTCAATCTGATTCAACCTGATTAAGGCGGCTCAGGGAAAAAAGAAAGAAAGTGTAGAGAGAAGGTGCGGAGGGAAAATAGCATTTGAGTTTGACCGGGCAGAGCGACTTAAAGCTGTTCTGAGAAGGATAAAAATGACTGGCGTAAGATTTATATAAGAATGATTTCCGGTAAACAGGATACACTATTATAGCAGATTATTTTGAAATAGGATAAGTCTTTTGCTTTTGTTTCTGCAGGCGCAGGACATGGGCGAATATAGAATTTATCTTGGAATTCGATAAGACTCCCACTTCTTAAGTGGTGAGTTATAAGAAATTTGTTTTGGTGGGAGTCCGATTTCCCCCAGGATAAAGCCTCTGGCAGGATTGCAGAACGGCTCAGATGTATGATGTCAGCGCAGCTGACGAGCCGCTCACAGCAGGAATGCCGATGGCATTCTTGAATTCAGAAGGAGATTACCATGAAAATTTTATTTTATGATACGAAAAGCTATGATAGGGAATCTTTTGAGAAAAAACAGGCAGAATATCCGGAGATTCAAATCGAGTATTTGAAGTCGGAGCTGACACCGCAGACTGCGAAACTGGCGAAGGGTTTTGATGCGGTTTGTGCTTTTGTGAGCAGCGATGTGGGGACACAGACGATTAAGATCCTGAACCAATATGGTGTGAAGCTGGTTTTGATGCGCTGCGCCGGATTTAATAATGTGGATGTAGATCAGGCAAAAAAATGCGGAATTAAAATTCTGCGTGTGCCGGGATATTCGCCGGAG
Organism: Lachnospiraceae bacterium; assembly: GCA_030536685.1. Classification (GTDB taxonomy): domain Bacteria; phylum Bacillota; class Clostridia; order Lachnospirales; family Lachnospiraceae; genus TWA4. Next base: position 4,857 of record JAUNPP010000048.1, on the reverse strand, counting down.
GCTGTGGCGGAGCATGCGATGGCGTTGGCTCTTACGGCAAACAGACGAATACACAAGGGTTATGTTCGTGTGAGAGAAAATGATTTTAGTCTGGGCGGTATGCTGGGCTTTAATTTTTATCAGAAAACTGCCGGAATTGTGGGAACCGGCAAAATTGGAGCTGCGATGGCAAGAATCTGCCATGGATTTGGCATGAAGGTAATTGCGTACGACAAGTATCAGAATCCGGAACTGGATTTTGTAACCTATGTAACAATGGATGAACTGCTTGCACAGAGCAATCTGATTTCGCTGCACTGCCCGCTGATGGATGAAACCTACCATTTAATCAATCGGGAAAGCATTCAGAAAATGAAAGATGGCGTGATTCTGGTAAATACTTCCCGTGGAGGGCTGGTAAAAACGGAGGATTTGATAGCGGGTATCCGTGAACGGAAATTTTTTGCAGTTGGTCTTGATGTTTATGAGGAAGAAAAGAAAAATGTCTTTGAAGACCGCTCCGATGAAATTATGGAATCGTCGGTCACGGCGCGGCTGCTGTCTTTTCCGAATGTGGTAATTACTTCCCACCAGGGTTTTTTCACGGAAGAAGCACTTTCTGCTATCAGTGAAACGACTTTGGAGAATGCAATGGCTTATCTGGAAAACAGAGTTACAGAAAATGAAGTGACGTAAAATACAGCAATGTAATTCCGCCGCCGCAGTTTTGCGATACTTTACAGGTTCAACGGATATTGAAGAATCATACGTTTACTGCGATGCAATCAGAACTTCCTCTTGCAAACTTTTGTTTTCTGTGTTAAAAATGTAACAGCCTGAGAGATATGATATTTTGTACAGTTCGGAATAGCGAAAGCGCAGGAGCAGGGTACCGAAAGTACAGCAGCAAAGTACCGAAAGTGCAGTGGCAAAATATCAGAAAATTTACAAAAGAAAAAATGAGAAAGGGAAGATAAGAAAACAGAGTATGTGGAGGAAGTTTAAAAAAACGTTTATTGGGGACCGAAAATTCTATACGATGGTGCTGGCGATTGCGGTTCCGATTATGGTTCAGAATGGCATTACTAATTTTGTCAATCTGCTGGATAATATTATGGTGGGGCAGATTGGTACGGAGCAGATGTCTGGTGTAGCGATCGTTAATCAGCTGATCATGGTATATAATCTGTGTATTTTCGGAGGTTTGTCCGGTGCGGGAATTTTTACAGCGCAGTATTATGGATATCAGGATCATGAGGGGATTCGGAATACGTTTCGTTTTAAGCTGTGGCTGGGTGTAATCTTAACTGTGCTTACAATTTTGATTTTTGTGGCGCAGGGAGAAAATCTGATCCAGATGTATCTGAATGGAAGCAGTGACGGAGGGGATCTTGCGGCGGCACTTGATTATGGAAAAAGGTATCTTCTGGTGATGCTGTTTGGTTTTCCTGCCTTTATGATGGTGCAAAGCTATGCCAGTACGCTGCGTGAGTGCGGCGAGACATTTTTGCCGATGAAGGCGGGAATTATAGCGGTGCTTGTGAATCTGGTATTTAACTATATCCTGATTTACGGAAAATTCGGTTTTCCCAGGCTGGGAGTTGTCGGTGCCGCTATGGCAACCGTACTTTCGCGATATGTGGAAGCTGTTATCGTGGTGGGCTGGGTTCACCTTCATAAAGAAAAAATGCCTTATATTGTCGGTCTTTATCGAAGCCTTAAGATTCCCGGTTATCTGATCCGGGAAATTATGATAAAAGGAACGCCTCTGCTGGTAAATGAAACGGTATGGTCTGCTGCGATGGCAACTCTGGTGCAGTGTTATTCTGTTCGCGGACTGAGCGTAGTTGCAGGTCTGAATATAGCCAACACGATTACAAACCTTTTTAATGTTGTATTTGTGGCATTGGGAAATTCGGTTGCGATTGTAATCGGACAGCTTCTGGGAGCTGGTAAAATGGAAAAGGCAAAAGATTATGACAACAAATTGATTGCTTTTTCGGTGATGTGCAGCATCGGAGTGGCGGTTTCCATGTTTGTGATTGCCCCGCTGTTTCCTGCTTTATATAAAACAACACCGCAGTCGAAGGAGCTGGCTGCTCAGTTTATTATGCTGCAGGCAGTATTTATGCCGCAGAACGCATTTATACATGCTTCTTATTTTACGCTGCGTTCAGGTGGAAAAACGATGATTACATTCTTCTTTGACAGTGTATTTGTCTGGTGCGTAAATGTACCGATTGCTTATGTGCTCAGTCGTTTTACCGGGCTTCATGTGTTGGCGATTTATGCATTTGTCTGCATCTCTGACTGGATCAAATGTGTGATTGGTTTCATATTAGTCAAAAAGGGCGTATGGGTGCATAATATTATTTCGCGTTAAAACAGGTTTTTGTCTGCGTTTGATTATAAAATGTTGATGCTCCTTTAAAATAACAATAAAACCGGGATAGAAGTAGATTCTGCCCGGTTTTTCTGGTATCTGCATAAAAAATGATATCTAACAAATGGACAGTTTTCCCCTGCAATTACGGATAGCAAAAAGAAATCTGCAATCGTATAATAAAGTTAACTTGAGAGTGTGAATTACAGGAGGTTTATATGGGTATTATTTTTAACGAAAAGTCAGGAGAATTTCATCTTTACAATGAGAACATCAGTTATCTGATGAAGATTTTAAGAAATGGACAGATTGGACAGCTGTATTTCGGCAGCCGGATTCCCCAAAAGGAGCATTATGATTACCTGCTGGAGAATGCATATCGCCCGATGAGCGCTTATGTTTATGAAAATGAATATTCTTTTTCACTGGAACATCTGAAGCAGGAATATCCTTCCTATGGCAGCAGTGATTTTCGGATGCCGGCATTTACTTTAAAGCAGGAGAACGGAAGCAGTGTTACCGCTTTTCAGTATGTTTCTCATAAGATTTATGCAGGAAAACCGGTTCTTAGCGGACTTCCTGCTACGTATACCGAGAAGGAAGATGAGGCAGATACTCTGGAAATCCTGCTGCGGGATGAATTGCTGGGAACTGAGATGACCCTGATCTATACGATTTTCAATCAGGAAAATGCAGTTGCGAGAAGCGTTCGCTTTGAAAACAGGGGAGAGGTTTCCTGCCAGCTGGATACGGCGATGAGCCTGTGTCTTGATCTGCCGGATGCGGATTATGAGTGGGTTCAGTTTTCCGGTGCGTGGGCTCGTGAACGCTATGTGAAAAACAGAATGCTGCAGCAGGGAATTCAGTCTGTTGGCAGCACAAGAGGCTCCTCAGGTCATATGCACAATCCATTTGTAGTTCTGAAAAGACCCGCAGCAGATGAATTTCAGGGGGAAGTGATGGGATTTTCCCTTGTCTACAGCGGTAATTTCCTGGCACAGGCGGAGGTGGATACCTACAATGTGACCCGCATGATGATGGGAATCCATCCGCTTGGATTTTCATGGTGTCTGGAGCCGGGAGAAAGCTTCCAGACTCCCGAGGCGGTTATCGTATATTCCAAAGAAGGTATGAACGGCATGAGCCAGACCTTCCATAAGCTGTACCGCACAAGACTGGCAAGAGGAGAATGGAGAGATAAGGAAAGACCGGTTCTGTTAAATAACTGGGAAGCAACGTATTTTAATTTTGATGAAGAAAAGCTGGTGCAGATTGCGAAAACTGCAAAAGAAGATGGCGTGGAACTGTTTGTTCTGGATGATGGCTGGTTTAGCACCCGCTGCGGAGAAACCAGCGGACTTGGCGACTGGTGGGCCAATACGGACCGCCTTCCGAATGGAATCAAAGGGCTGTCAGAGCGCATCGAAGAGCTGGGACTGAAGTTTGGTCTGTGGTTTGAACTGGAAATGGTAAATAAGGACAGTGAGCTTTACCGCAATCATCCCGACTGGATCATCCATACGCCGGGCAGAACGGCTTCCCACGGCAGAAAACAGTACGTGCTTGACTTCTCACGCAAAGAGGTTGTCGATTATATTTTCAATCTGGTGGCGAAAATCCTGAGAGAGTCAAAGGTTTCCTATATCAAATGGGATATGAACAGAAGTATTACGGAATGTTTCTCTGAGGGCTATGGAGCAAAACGCCAGGGAGAAATTTTCCACCGCTATATTCTTGGCGTCTATGATCTTTATGAACGTCTGATTGCGGAATTTCCCCATATTCTGTTTGAATCCTGTGCAAGCGGCGGCGGCCGGTTTGATGCGGGTATGCTTTACTATGCGCCTCAGGCATGGACCAGCGATGATACGGATGCAGTGGAACGTGTGAAAATCCAGTACGGAACCTCCTATGCATATCCGTTAAGCTCAATGGGCGCTCACGTTTCTATTACGCCCAATCATCAGCTGTGTCGTGAGACTCCAATCAAGATGCGCGGTGATGTAGCATGCTTCGGCGCATTTGGCTATGAGCTGGATCTGGCAAAGCTGACAGCAGAAGAGCGCAGGGTGGTAAGAAAGCAGATTGAATTTGTAAAGCAGTACAGAGGTATGATCCATAGAGGAAGCTTTTACCGTCTGCAGAGTCCTTTTGAAAATAACATTTCCGCCTGGATGGTTGTTTCAGAGGATAAAAAACAGGCCATTGTGGTCTATATTAAGATTTTAAATGACGTAAACTGTGAATTCAGAAGACTGCATCTGAAGGGACTCGATGAAAACTTCTGCTATCATGCGGTGGAAGATGATGTGGAAAAAGGCGATTTCTTCGGCAGCGAGCTGATGAATATCGGTATGATAACAAGCGACGCCTCAGCAGGTCAGGCGCTGGAAAATGGAGATCTTGATATCTGCACAGACTTCTGGTCTAAAATGGTCATTTTAAAAGCAGAGTAAAGAAGAAAACAGAAGATAAGATAAAAGAAGATAAGAGAA
>JAUNPP010000209.1 GCA_030536685.1 Lachnospiraceae bacterium | reverse complement strand
TTTTCAAAACACTTTTTAAAGATTTTACTCTTGTTTCTGCCATCGGCAGAAGAAAACCGAAAGGCATAAACGGGACGATATTTCCCACCAGATTAAATTTTGCCCAACCTTCAGAAATGTGTTGGATCTGCTCTCCAATACTTCTGAATGGAATAAGATTACAATTCGTTCCATATGCAGTTGCGGCAATTCTGTCCCCCAGCGCCCTGAAAGAACCTGTGAATTTTATAATCACTACTGTCAAAAGTAATGCCATGTAAATCCACCATATCATTTTTATAAACATTCTTCTTTTGTTCATGATACAAATTCTGCTCCTAATATCATTGAATTTTTTCTTTCACTCACAATAAACTGTTACCAAACCGCCCATTTATCTCCACTTATCTCCATTTATATTCCAAATTCTTTCGCATATCTAACTGCACCTGAGATTGGATTTGCCTTTTCCTGCAGCTGAATTGCCATAAAATTTTCAGAAGGAAACTCTTTGGGAACTTCGATTCCAAACTGTTTTGCAGGTACATATCCTGCTCTTGGATAATAGGTTTCACTTCCCAGTACAAGTACATACGCATATCCCAGCTGTTTTGCGATTTTGTGTCCTTCCCTGATCAGAGCCGTTCCAACTCCCTGTTTCTGATACTGCGGTTTCACTGACAGCGGCGCTAATGCAAGAATTTCATCTTTACCGACGTTTACCCTGGTAAACATAATATGGCCCACAATTTCACCATTTATCACTGCCACCAAAGACAGTTCCGGTATAAATGCAGTTCCTTTTCTTAAAGCCGTTACTAAATTGTGTTCATTCCCATCCGTATATTCCGTTGTTAAAAAGGCTTCTTTTATAAGCTCATACACCGCGTTGTAGTCCTCCGGTGTTTCCTGTCTTATAAGAATTTCCTGTTCTTTTTCCAAAAACGCATTCATTTCCGTCCAGTCTATTTTCCTGTCCTTAAAATAATACTCCCTGTCATGCTCACCGATCTCTCTTAAAATCCTGCAGGGATTTCCAACAGCAATCACATTTGACGGAATATCCTTTGTCACAACACTTCCTGCTCCTATAATCACATTATCCCCGATCGTTATGCCAGGCAGAACGATCACACCTGCTCCCAGCCAGCAATTTTCTCCAATGTGGATCGGACAGTTATACTGTATTCCGTATTTCCGCAGCCCCGGCAAAATCGGATGACCTGCCGTTGCCAGAACAACATTCGGGCCGAACATGGTATGACTTCCAACATAAATATGGGTATCATCCACACAGGTCAGACCAAAATTAGCATAGACCCCATCGCCAAAATGAACATGTTTTCCACCCCAATTTGCATGGAAGGGCGGCTCGATATAACAGTTCTTTCCGACTTCCGCTAATAATTCCTTCAGTAAATGATCACGCTTCTCTCCCTCTGAAGGACGTGTCATGTTAAAATCGTACAATTTATCCAGGCACTGTGTCTGCTCTCTCATAATTTCATCATCACTCGGCCAGTACAATTTTCCATTATGCATATTTTCTTTCAAACTCATTTTTTTCCTCGCTCACACTTCACTTTGTTTTCGCTGTTGATTACGCCTGTTCTGTTTTTAAAAAAGGGAACGGATTTTTCACCGTTCCCTTTCTGATACCTTTTATCTATGTCCGTATTGGGTTTCCTGTAAGTATTATCTGTAACTATTATCTGTAAATGATTTCATCTCTTCTGGGTCCGTTAGATACCATCTTAATCGGAACTTCCAGTTCTTTTTCGATAAATTCAATGTAATTGCGGCATGCTTCCGGAAGATCTTCATATTTCTGAATTCCTCTGATATCGCACTTCCAGCCGGGCATTACCTTTAAGACAGGTTTTGCCTTCTCTAACAGAGAAGTTGCAGGGAAATCTCTGATTACCTTTCCATCTACCTCATAGCCAACGCAAACCGGGATCTCATCCAGATAACCCAGTACATCCAGAACTGTTAAAACAGCTTCTGTTGTACCCTGAACACGGCAGCCGTAACGGCTGGCAACGCAGTCGAACCATCCCATTCTTCTGGGGCGGCCTGTTGTTGCACCAAATTCACCGCCATCACCGCCGCGGCGTCTCAGTTCATCTGCTTCGTCACCAAAAATCTCACTTACAAAGGCTCCGCCGCCTACTGCTGATGAATATGCCTTTACAACCGTTGTAATATTGGTAATTTCATAAGGCGGGATACCTGCGCCAAGCGCACCGTATGCAGCCAGTGTATGAGAAGAAGTTACCATAGGATAAATACCAAAATCAGGGTCTTTCAGAGAACCTAACTGGCCTTCCAGCAGAATGTTCTTTCCTGCTTTAATAGCCTCATGTAAAAATAAAGAAACATCACAAACATAAGGTGCTACCATTTCACGATACTGACGCAGTGTTTCCATCAGTTCATCCGGTACCAGCGGAGGCTGATGATACAGATTCTCCAGCATACAGTTTTTCAGAACACAGATTTTCTCAACGCGTTCTCTCAGAGTTTTTTCATCAAATAACTCATTTACCTGAATACCGATCTTAGCATACTTATCTGAATAGAAAGGTGCGATACCGGATTTTGTGGAACCAAATGATTTGCCTGCAAGACGCGCTTCCTCGCAGGTATCAAAAAGCACATGATAGGGCATCAGAATCTGTGCACGGTCAGAAACCAGAATCTTCGGCTGCGGCACTCCTTTGCTGACAATTTCATTAATTTCTTCAAAAAGCTTTGGAATATTCAACGCAACTCCATTGCCGATAATACAGGTTGTATTAGGATTAAATGCGCCTGAAGGAAGCAGATGCAGTGCAAATTTACCGTAATCATTAATAATTGTATGTCCTGCATTACTGCCGCCCTGGAAACGAATTACAATATCAGCTTCCTGTGCAAGCATGTCTGTAATTTTGCCTTTTCCCTCATCGCCCCAGTTAGCGCCTACGATAGCTCTTACCATTTGACTATTACCTCCAAATCTGACAGAAAAATATCTGCCAACACTATTTCCGGTTTTCCATATTCCTTCAGTTCAAGAACACCTTCGGCATTCTCTCCGAAAGAATATATGTTTTTCAGCCAAAACGCTGATAATATTACTGATAATATTGATGATAATATTTATGACAGAAAAACAACTACAGTATATCCTATTCTTTACGCAAAATCAATATTTTTTGCCTGATTTTTCCGCTCTGATGTTTTAGAGGTTTCTGTTCACACTCGTGCCGGGCACTTGCTGCTCCGGCACAGGAGAACGTATATAAATAAAGCTAACGGCTCCTCGCATCTATTTTAACATTTTTCCATATTCCTGCATAAACAGGACAAATCTGGATATACTCTTAACATACACCCGAGAAAAGAAATACTTATCCTCCCCCTTAAAAAACGCCCCCGGGCATCTGACCCGGGAGCGTTTTCCAATTATACATTAATTTCCGCTTATACATAAATTTTCG
>JAUNPP010000047.1 GCA_030536685.1 Lachnospiraceae bacterium | reverse complement strand
CGTCAGTCTTTTACTTCCGTCAGTTCTTTTAAGGAAGGCTCTGCCATCATGGAATAATTTGTGTGGTAGATTACAAATCCGGGCTTTGCGCCGGCTACTTTTTTTACCTGTTTTTTCTGAATATAATCGATTTCGACTTTTTCGGCTGACCGCGCAGAGGAATAGTAGGCGGCCAGAGAACCGGCTAATTCAAATACGTGGTCGGGGATTTCACGTCCGTCATTTTTCAGGATAATGTGAGATCCGGGAGCTTTTTTAGAATGGAACCACCAGTCTCCTCCGGTCGCAAAATGGAAGGTCAGCTCTTCATTCTGATAATTGTTCCTTCCGGCATACAGATGAAATCCGTCTTCAGTCACATAATGGAAAGGAGAGCTGGTAAAACGGGCCTTTTTCTCCTTCGGCCCCCGTTTTTTGATATAACCGGCCTCACGAAGCTCCTCTTTGATCTGGGTCAGATCATTTTCCTCCACGGAAATATCAAGTGCGTTGCTGACAGAGCGCAGATATTCGATCTCAGCCTCGGTTTCTTCGATAAAACGGGTCAGCGCCTCAAAGGTACGCTTCTGTTTATTGTATTTCTCAAAATAGCGTTTGGCATTTTCAGCAGCTGTCAGATCCGGGTCAAGCGGGATCGTGATTTCCTTATTATCATCGTAATAATTCCATGCCTGCATCTTATCGCTGCCTTCCTCTACAGAATAGCCGTATGTGTGGATCAGTTCGCCGTACAGCTTGTAGCGGTCTCTTTTCTGGGTATCCTTCAGCTGCTTTTTCTGCAGATCAAACTTTTTCAGGCTTCGCTCCAGATTGGTCTGGACAATGCGGCGCAGGTCTGCAGATTTCTGGTGGATCCGGCTGGCCTGACTTCTGGCAGCATAAAAGTATTCCAGCAGCTCGCTGACGGAGGAAAATTCCTGAATGCGGCTGTTTCCATAGCATTCCAGGGGAATCGCGGAAAATTCAACCGGCATGGAATCCTGGAAGATGACCTGTGGATGAAAGCATCCGTTTTTGATATCTTCCATCAGATAAGTCATGGTTTTGTAAAGATGCAGAAGCTCCATAGAAGAAAGCGAACCGGCATCCACATCAGGGCTGATACCTGCGCGGTGGCAGATCTCAGTTCCCATAACAGGGCTTAAACCGGTAAAGCTGGTGTAAAGCGCCTTGTAAAGCGGGTAGGGGTGGGTTTTCATGGACTCTGCAAATGCATCCTCTGTCAGAGTAAGAGGATCCTTTTTGTGCATGGTTTCCGGAATAAAATAAGGTCTTCCGGGCAGAACCTCGCGTACGGAGCTGACCAGAGCAGAAACATGCTTGATGCTGTCAATGATCTGATAATCCTGGTTACAGAAAATGATATTGCTGTGTTTTCCCATCAGCTCGATTATCAGATGCTTGATACATAGATCGCCCATTTCATTAAGATGCTCGATCGTAAGATCGATGATTCGTTCCAGCCCCGGCTGTGAAATATCGATGATCCGCCCGTTGCCGATGTGCTTGCGCAAAAGCATACAGAAGCCGGGAGCTGTTGCCGGACTTATTTTGTTTTTATCCGTAAAATACAGTAAAGGAAGACTTGCATTGGCAGACATGAGAAGCCTGCAGGCTTCTTTCTGTACTTTGATCGTCAGAAGCAGCTCGTCATCTTCCGGCTGCGCTATTTTGGAAATACGGCCGTTTTGAATCCGTTTTTGCATTTCGTGGACCAGACCGGCCACTGTTACACCGTCAAAAGCCATAAATAAACTCCTCCTTGTTTATTGTTTCAGTATTTGTGGTATACTTTTAAGTGTACATGGAAATCTCTTCCATCTCAAGCTCATTGCCGGCTGTTTCCGGTAATGAATCCTTAAAAGCAGGTTAATCTAACTGAGTATATCAGAGTTTTTCCATAAATTCAAGGAAGATTGATTTTCCGTTTGACTTGTATTGTAAAGTAACTTATAATAATATGATGTCTAATCCACAATGGATTAATGGAGGATAGAAAATGTTAAATAGTATGACAGGATTCGGCCGTGGTGAGATGGCTGATGACAGACTGAAGATTACCGTGGAGATGAAGTCTGTGAATCATCGCTATCTTGATCTTGGTATTAAGATGCCGAAAAAGCTTAATGCATATGAAGCTACAGTACGTAATGTCCTGAAAGAATATATTCAGCGGGGAAAGGTGGATGTATTTATCAGCTATGAAGAATTTGCAGGCAACAGCATTCAGCTGAAATATAACCAGCCACTGGCGAAGGAGTATATGGATATCTGCAAACAGATGCAGGAGGAATTTGATCTTTTACAGGATGTAAGCGTTTCAATGCTGGTGAAGCTTCCGGAGGTTATCACCATGGAACAGGTCAGCGAGGACGATGAGACTGTAGAGGCGCTTCTGACGGCTGCACTTCGCAAAGCATGCGAAAGCTTTGTTTCAGCCAGAGAGAAGGAGGGCGAGCAGCTGAAGCTTGACCTTTGTGCAAAGTTGGACCATATGCTTACGCTGGTGGAAAAAGTGGAGGAGCGTTCTCCTGCCGTAGTAGAGGAATATCGCCAGAAGCTGACCGACAAGGTAAAGGAGATGCTTGCGGATACTTCAATTGAAGAAAGCAGGATTCTGACAGAGGTCACCATCTTTTCCGATAAAATCTGTGTAGATGAAGAAACGGTTCGTCTGGCAGCTCATATCCGCAGTATGAAGGAATTTCTGCAGAAGGGCGGCGCCGTGGGACGGAAGCTGGATTTTATTGCGCAGGAGATGAACCGGGAAGCGAACACGACGCTTTCCAAATGTAATGATCTGGAAACCTCCGGCATTGCGATTGAGCTGAAGACGGAGATTGAAAAGGTCAGAGAACAGATTCAGAATATTGAATAAAATAAATCCGAAAGGCAGAGGTAGCAGGTTGAACAGATTAATTAATGTAGGCTATGGCAATATGGTAAACTCCTCCAAGATCATTTCTGTAATCAACGCAGATTCTTCTCCGGTCAGACGAATGGTTCAGAACGCAAGAGAAGAGGGCCTGGTCATTGACGCAACCCAGGGAAGAAAAACACAGGGAATACTGATCATGGAGAATGGTTTTATCGTACTTTCAGCCCTGTTGCCTGAAACTCTGGCCGGTCGGTTTAATGAAGCGGAGGCGGAAAAAAATATATGTGCAGCGAAAGAAATTTGCAGACAGGAAGCAGAAGGGGAAAACTGATCATCATTTCCGGATTTTCCGGGGTTGGTAAAGGAACCCTGATGAAAGAGCTTCAGGCTACATATCCGGGACAGTATGCGTTATCGGTATCTGTCACAACGCGCAGTCCCAGAGCAGGAGAAACAGACGGTATCAGTTATCACTTTAAAACGCAGGAAGAATTTGACCGTCTGATCAAAGAGGATTATTTTGTGGAATATGCCAGATATACAGGTAAATCCTACGGAACTCCCAAACCCTTTGTGGAGGAGAATCTGGCAGCAGGGCGCAATGTGATCCTGGAAATTGAACTGCAGGGCGCACTTATCGTCCGTGAAAAATATCCGGACGCAAAGCTTGTATTTATTACAACAAAGGATGCCAAAACTCTGGTGCAGCGTCTTACCGGCCGCGGTACAGAGACTGAGGAGGTCATCCGCAAGCGTCTTGCCAGAGCAGTGGAGGAAGCCAACGGGGTTGAACAGTATCATCATATTATTGTAAATGATGAGCTCTCAGCCGCAGTAAAAGAACTCCACGAGGTAATTCAGACAGAAAATGGCAGTCGTATTTCAGAAGCCGAGCTTGCTCTGATTACGGATATCCAGTCTGATTTGAAGGAAAGACTTTCTATATAAAGACATTTTGAACAAAAAGACCATAACAGATTTTCAAGAAGGAGAAAAAACCATGTTACACCCCTCATACAATGAATTAATTGAAAAAGTAAACGATTCCGTAGAAGTTGGTGAAGAACCGATCGTTAACAGCAGATACTCTATCGTAATTGCAGCGGCAAAACGTGCCCGTCAGCTGATTTCCGGTGATGAAGCTTTATGTGACGGCGGAAACTCCGATAAACCCCTTTCTGAAGCAGTAGAGGAGCTTTTTGAAGGCAAGGTGCATATTATCGGAGAAGAGGATATTGACGAAGAAGAAATCAAGGATATTTAAGGAGTATAGAGCATGAAGATATTTTTTGCGTCTCTGGGATGTGATAAAAATCTGGTGGATGCGGAAAGCATGCTGGGATACTTTTCCAGAGCAGGCTATGAATTTACCGAAGATGAGAGCGAGGCAGATGTGATTTTTGTCAACACCTGCTGCTTTATCAATGATGCGAAGGAAGAAAGCATTCAGACGATTCTCGATATGGCTGCCTGGAAGGAAAAAGGAAAATGCAGAGTACTTGCGGCTTCCGGCTGTCTTGCGCAGCGGTATCAGGACGAAATCATGAAGCTGATACCGGAGCTGGATGGAATTATCGGCATTAACGACTGTGATCGGGCAGTTGAGCTTGTTGATTCTCTGCTGGCGGGCAAAGAGCATCAGAATCTGGTTTCCGGTGAGGATCTGCCGGTTCACTGCTCTGAGCGTGTATTAACAACAGGCGGGCATTATGCGTATCTGAAGATCGCAGAGGGCTGCGATAAGCACTGCACATACTGTGTGATCCCCTCTGTAAGAGGACGCTACCGCAGTATTCCCATGGAGGAGCTGTTAGAGCAGGCGCGCAGCCTGGCTTTGCAGGGCGTGAAGGAGCTGATCCTGGTTGCACAGGAGACAACGCTTTACGGCGTAGATCTTTATGGAAAGAAGATGCTGCCGCAGCTGCTTGAGCGGCTGGCTGAAACAGAAGGAATCTACTGGATCCGTCTTCTGTACTGTTATCCGGAGGAGATTACAGAGGAGCTGCTTTCCGTTATGGCAGCGCAGCCCAAAATCTGTCATTATCTCGATATTCCGATCCAGCACGGCAGCGACCGGATCCTGAAACGGATGGGACGACGTACCGATCAGGCTTCACTGAAGGAAAAAATTGCTGCAATCAGAAAGGCTATGCCGGATTGCGCACTTCGCACCACCTTGATTGCCGGTTTTCCGGGCGAAACCTCTGAAGACCATGAAATCAATATGGACTTTGTCGATGAGATGGAATTTGACAGACTGGGTGTATTCACGTATTCACAGGAGGAAAACACGCCGGCGGCTGTGATGCCAGATCAGGTGGACGAGGAAGTGAAGCAGGAGCGCAGAGAGGAACTGATGGAACTGCAGCAGGAGATTGCTTTTGAAAAGTCGGAAGCAATGGTTGGCAGGGAACTGATAGTAATGGTAGAAGGAAAAGTAGCAGATGAGAATGCATACGTTTCCCGTACTTATATGGATGCACCCGGTGTAGATGGATATTTGTTTATTCAGACTCCGGAAGTTCTGATGACCGGCGACTTTGCCAAAGTCAGAGTGACCGGCGCACTGGAATATGATCTGATTGGAGAGTTGATATGATGAATCTTCCTAACAAATTAACAATAACACGTGTTTTATTGATTCCGTTTTTTGTATTCTTTCTGCTGGTGCCGGTAGCGGGAGATGCTTCCCGTTATATTGCTCTGGTAATCTTCATTGCAGCCAGTCTTACAGACCTGGCAGACGGCAAGATTGCAAGAAAGTATAATCTTGTAACCAATTTCGGCAAATTTATGGATCCGCTGGCTGACAAATTGCTTGTCTGCTCTGCGCTGATTTGCTTTACCGAGATGGGACTGCTTCCGGCCTGGATGGTTATTGTAATCATCAGCCGTGAATTTATCATCAGCGGCTTCCGTCTGGTTGCTTCTGATAACGGTGTTGTCATTGCCGCAAGCTACTGGGGCAAGTTCAAGACAACCTCGCAGATGATCATGATCGTTCTGCTGATCGCACAGATCCCGGGCGGCATTTTTGATATTCTGGAACAGGCTTTTATTTATATAGCGCTGATCCTTACTATAGTATCTTTGATCGATTATCTGGTAAAAAATAAAGACGTACTGAAAAAATAGGAGAATTTCCTTATGAAACTGAATCGGGAGGCCATCAGCAATCTGGAGCAGAACAGAAGCGTGGCAACTTCATTAAAAAACTATGCAGCAGATATGACAGCTCTCACCTATCATGCGGGAGTTGTACTTGCTGCTATGAATGCATACGGTATGTATGAGCGAATCTGTGACGAGGAGTGTGAAGTTACAGATTCTGTAAAAGAGTATTTCAGACAGCTGTGTCTGGAAATCCGTGAAACACTGCTGAAAAGATGCCGCGGAATGGAATACCAGCTGGGCTGCGGCAGGCTGGAGCATCTGCGCTGCGTTGTGATTGCGGAAGCGGAAAAGGTAAAGGAAGATCAGGAGCTGTTAGATGAATATGCTTCTTTTCTTGAGGTGCTTAATCCTGTATATGCGGCTTTTCTGGTTACAGGAATCGCAAAGTCAGAAAAACCGGAAAAGGACATTCGTCCGTGCATGGAACTGCTTTCTTTAATTGATGCTGCGGCAGACAAACTGTTTCAGGCAGATGAAGATACCTGCGAAGATACCTGCGCAGAAGATCTGGAGGAAAAGGCAATGCCATTTCTGATTGCTATGGAGGGTCTGCAGGAAAGATATTATCAGCCGTTGTACCGGTATCAGCTGGCATTTCAGGATATTGATCAGGGTTTTGCAGAAGAAATCAGAAAAAAAGAATTATCCCGTACATTTGAGGTGCTGGATAAGACCAGAAAACTGCTTAGCTCCAGTCCGTTTGCACTTCTGCAGCAGACTGTGATCTGATACGAAAGTAATCTGATACGAAAGAATGCTTTAAGCGGGAATCAGGAGGATATGGATGAGGTGGTATGATGCATTGTGGGTGGGCAGGAAGGCCGCCAGGAAAAAGCGCAGAATCATTTCTGCTGTGAAAAACAGAGAGCGTATGGCAGGTGTTTATCTGATCACACTGGCACAAAATCCCTCTGAACTGCTTGACATTATTCCATCGGGGATGCTGGCATCTCCCGCTTTTCCCGCGGATGAGCTTTTTGTTCTTGGAATTGCAGCAGGCAGACAGGAAGCATTTGAACTGGTGGAGAAAATGGTGGATTATATCTACAGAGAAACGAATGCTCTTGATATCAGAAGCTATTTTTCAGAGAAACTTATGAATGCAGACTGAACCGTTCATTTTTCAGAGTAAGGAAACAGGTAGCAATGGAATTTTTGAAAATAATTGGCACAATTTTGCTTACCCTGCTGTTGACGCTTTTAAAGATTATCGGAGTTCTCTTACTGATCTTACTGCTTTTGCTGGTTCTTGTGCTGGCTGCCCCGGTTGTGTATGATCTATCAGGAGAATGGAAGGGCCAGCTGAGCGTACAGGGAAAGATCAGCTGGCTTTACCACATTGCAGGGGTCTTTATATCTGTAAAGGACAATCAGACCCGGATGGAAATCTCCTTATTTGGAAGGCCTTTCGGCAAAAAAAAGAAGGCAAAGAAATCAGCCTCCGGGAAAAAGACATCTCAGACGGAAGCCGGGATGAAAAAACAGGCAGAGATAACAGAAGAATCTCAATTGAAAGATTCTGAAATGAAAGATTCTGAGACAGAAGGCGATACTGCGGCGTATGTTTCGGAGGAAAAGACGTTTCCTGCTTCTGAAAAGAAAGAATCTGACAGGGAAGAACCGGATTTTGATGAGGAATTGATAAAGGCATTGGAGGATTCTTATGCGGTGGAGGATGAGGAAGTTCTGTCTGAGAGTAAACAGCGGACAAAACGATCCGAAACAGCAGAAGATGCGGAGGGACCGGAAGAGACAGAGGAAACTTCTGTTTTTTCAAAAGTCAACCGTATTCTCACTTTTTTGAAGCAGCCCCCGGTGAAAAAACTGTTTGGAAGGCTGTGGAGAAGTATTCGAAGCATTTTAAGGCATCTGCGTCCTTCGGACCTGCACCTGCGGGCGCGGGTGGGAATGGATGACCCGGCATTGACCGGCCGCATTATGGAAGCGGCAGCAATTTTATATGCTTTTTATTATGAGAACATTGAAATTACTGCTGATTTTGAAAAAAAGGTTCTGGAAGCAGAGTTTTCGGTAAAGGGATGGCTGGTTCCGGGGTATCTGCTGATCCGGCTGATCGCAATGGCAGTCAGAATTCTGCTGCAGAAGGAATGCCGTGCTTTTTATAAAGAGATAAAACAGGGAATGTTTTGATTTGTTGGTATACAAAAAAGGTAATTGGAGGATAGGATATGGAAAATAAAACTCAATTTTCTTCATCAATGGAATCGCTGGTTAAGGGAATGGAAAGCTTTCTTTCCAGCAAAACTGTAGTGGGAGAGCCGATTCAGCTGGGAGATGCCGTAATTCTTCCGCTGGTGGATATTTCATTTGGCTGTGCCTCCGGCGCGGCAGCAGGCGATACCAGTAAAAAAGAAGGAGCAGCAGGCGGTATGAGCGGCAAGATTACTCCCAGTGCGGTTCTGGTGATCCAAAATGGCACAACAAAACTGGTGAATATTAAAACAACCGATAATGTTTCCAAACTGATCGATATGGTACCGGAGCTGATGAATAAATTTACTTCGGGAAAGGAAAAGAAAGTAACGGTATCTGATGATGAAGTGAAAAAGGCCGTACAGGAATAGAAAACGCCCGTCAGATTCGTAAAGAATCCCATTACCTGCATATAATGACAATAAGAATCAGGTTCCGGTCTGCCCTGAAGCGGGTTGTCCGGTGCGGCGGGAGAGTGGATGGAATATGAAGCAGCTTGGAGGCTTGCTGCTGTTTACATTTGGGTGCGGTATGATCGTAATGATTTTTATTCCGGTTAATTTCTGGATCATTCTGGTGATCAGTTTGTTTCTGATTGCCGGATTTAATCTGTTCTGTCATTAGAAACGTCATTTTGCCAATAAAAAAAGCTCTGTCGCGATTTCAGAGCTTTTTTTATTGCAGACAGACTTTTAAAAAGCTGACTGACGAAACTGTATAACGTTCGTTTCAGTATTGTTGGCATGCCTTGTCTGAACCGTTCGAACTTAACTTTAAAAAAACAGAATGAAACTGTCTTAAAATTATGCTCTTTCTACTAAGCCGGATTTGAGACAAGAAGTGCATACATACATCTTCTTAGCCTGGCCGTTAACATTAACTCTTACAGACTTAACGTTATTGCTCCACATCTTGTTGGATCTTCTGTGTGAGTGGCTTACATTATTACCAAAATGAGCGCCTCGCTGACAAATTACACATTTAGCCATGTCTATTGCACCTCCTTTTACTAATTGGACATAAAGTCCGCAACAAAAGATATAATATCAGATTATACATAATTTTGCAAGCATTATTTTAAAATAATGTGAAATAAATATTAACGTGGCATCTTTTCTTTTTTTGCAAAAAAGGTTATAATACTATAGAATGAGGTGATTCTGTAATATAATATAGAGCAGAATCTGCACCTTTGCGGCTGGCAAAGGAGTATGAACACGATGGAGGGATAACATATGAAATGTCGCATTAATAATAAATACGGCGAAGTTCTGATTGATACGGATGTCATTGCACGTTATGCAGGTTCGATTGTAATTGAATCCTTTGGTATTGTCGGCATGGCCGGTATCAGTATGAAGGACGGTCTGGTAAGACTTCTGAAAAAAGACAGTCTGACACATGGAATTAATGTAACGATTGAAGATAACAAGATTCAGCTGGATTTTCATGTTATTGTTGTTTATGGCGTCAGTATTTCAGCGGTAACCGATAACCTGATTGAAAGCGTGAAGTACCGGGTTGAGAAATTCACCGGGGCAGAAGTATCAAAGATCAATATTTACGTACAGGGTGTACGTGTGATTGATTAATTTTAAGTAAGAAGATTGGATTGAAGGAGGAAACTACTGTGGATACAGTTGTTGTTAATGCAGGCTTATTGAAAGAGATGTTTTTATCAGGTGCCGGCAATCTTGAAAAGCATAAAGAGTGGATTAATGAATTGAATGTATTTCCGGTACCGGATGGTGATACTGGCACAAACATGTCTTTAACGATTATGTCTGCAGCAAAAGAAGTACGTTCACTGGAGAATCCGGGTATGGATAAGCTGGCAAAGGCAATTTCTTCCGGCTCTTTAAGAGGCGCCAGAGGAAATTCGGGAGTTATTCTTTCCCAGCTGCTTCGTGGCTTCTGCAAGGAGATTTCAGGAAGCAGTGAGCTTGATATTGATGTATTGGCCAGAGCGTTTGTGAGAGCAAAAGAGACTGCTTACAAGGCAGTTATGAAGCCCAAGGAAGGTACGATTCTGACGGTTGCCAGAGGTATGGCAGAAAAAGCGGCGGAACTTGCTGAAGAAGGTACTGTAGTTGAACTGGATGAATTTATGAAAGAAGTGATTGCACATGGCAATCATGTTCTGAGTCAGACACCGGATATGCTCCCCGTATTAAAAGAAGCCGGTGTAGTGGATTCCGGCGGTCAGGGCCTTATGGTAGTTCTGCAGGGTGCATATGAAGCATTTTCCGGCAACCCGGTTGAGCTTGATATGGAAGCACCGGCAAAGACTTCCCAGGCAAAGGTACCGGCAGCGGAAATTTCCACAGCGGATATTAAGTTCGGCTATTGTACAGAATTCATGATCCTTCTGGATCCTGAAACCGGAAAAACATTTACAGAGGCAGATGAGCAGGAACTGAAGTCTTTCCTGATGTCGATTGGTGATTCTCTGGTAGTGGTATCAGATGACGAGATCGTTAAGGTACATGTACATACCAATGATCCTGGTATTGCAATTCAGAAGGGCTTAAGCTACGGCGCACTGACCCGTCTTAAGATCGACAATATGCGTATTGAGCATGAAGAGAAGCTGATTAAAGATGCTGCTAAGATTGCAGATAAAAAGAAATCGGATCCTGTAGAGGAAAAACCGGAAGAACCCCGTAAAAAGTACGGTTTCATTGCGGTTTCAATCGGAGCAGGCATAGATGAGATCTTCCGTGGTCTGCATGTAGACTGTCTGATTTCCGGCGGTCAGACCATGAATCCGAGTACAGAGGATATGCTCGAGGCAATTGATAAGGTCAATGCGGATAATATCTTTATCCTGCCGAACAATAAGAATATTATTCTTGCGGCAGAGCAGGCTGCAAAGCTGACAGCAGATAAGAAGATCGTTGTAATTCCTTCCCGTTCCGTTCCTCAGGGCATAGCAGCTCTGATCAGCTTTATGGGAGAAGGCGAGCTGGAAGATAACCAGGAAGCAATGCTGGATGCAATGGGCAATGTAAAGACAGGACAGGTTACCTATGCGGTAAGAAACACTTCTATTGATGGAAAGACTATCCATGAAGGCGACTTTATGGGAATTGACGATCATGGAATTGCAGCTGTTGGTACAGAGCTGGATGATACGATGCTGGAGCTTTTGGACAGTATGGTAGATGAGGATTCTGAGCTGATCAGTATTTATTACGGCGACGGTGTTGTAGAAGAGGATGCCCAGGCTCTGCTGGATCGGATCTCTGAAAAGTATGAGGATTGCGATGTAGAGCTTTACAGCGGCAATCAGCCGGTTTACTATTACCTGCTGTCTGTTGAATAAATGGATATATAAATCTTAAAGGATATCGTAACAGTTTATCCGTGTGGACGAAGCTGTGTAAAAGCTGTCGGATGTTTTCCGGCAGCTTTTCGAAATTTACCGGGCAGCTTATATAAAGGCGGAACAGCTGGCTTTACCGAAGCAATGTGAATGGCGGCGGAACGGCTGGCTTTACCGAAGCAGTCTGCATGGCGGCGGAGTGGAGCAATTTACAGAAGCGGCGTGCACAGTATCGGATGGCTGATGTTACAGAAAAATTTTACAGGAGTAGTTTACATGATGCTGGAATTGAAGGATTTAAAAGGAGTTGGCGTACAGACGCTGAAAAAGCTGCAGAGCGCAGGAATATGGACAGCAGAGGATCTGATTTCCTGGTATCCGAGGGATTACATTACATATGAACCAGCGGTTTCGTTAACGGAACTGGCGGAGGAAAAGATGGTCACCGTGCATGGTCATTTTGTGAATCCTCCTGTCAGCCGCAGATTTGGAGGCCAGCAGGTGACAACAGGCCGTTTTACGGATGGAACAGCCGGAATTACCGTAAACTGGTATCATATGCCTTATATTGCAGCGTCGGTTTCACAGGGGAATCTGTATCTTAGGGGCAAGGCAGTTAAAAAGGGCAGACAGTGGTATCTGTATCAGCCTTCGATCCTGAAGGAGGAGCAGTATCAGGAAATGTTAAATCGGCTGATGCCGGTCTACCCGTTAAAAACAGGGCTGACAAATAAACTGATGTGTTCTCTTGTGTCACAATGTCTGGAAAAAAGCGAACTGGTGAATGAATATCTGCCATTGAGCTTCAGGCAGAAATATCAGCTGGCAGAAGCCAATTACGCATTGAAGGAGATTCATTTTCCGACAAGCAGATACGATATGCTGCTGGCGAGAAAAAGGCTGGTTTTCGATGAATTTTTCTTTTTTATGCTTTCAGTCAGGGAATTGAAGGAACAAAAACAGCAAAACAAAAACGGGTTTGCTTTTATAAAAAGAGAAGCTGGAAAACAGCTGCTTTCCGGGCTGCCGTATCAGCTGACAGCCGCGCAGAAGCAGACCCTGGATGAAATTTATCAGGATATGCAGTCGCAGCATCTGATGAGCCGTCTGATACAGGGGGATGTAGGTTCCGGTAAGACGATCATCGCTTTGCTTTCGATGCTCTATGCAGCTGAGAATGGTTATCAGAGTGCGCTGATGGCTCCTACAGAGGTTCTGGCAGCTCAGCATTATGAATCTTTTTGCAGTCTGCTGGAAGCCAACAAACTGGATTTTCGAATCCAGCTGCTGACCGGAAGCATGACGGCAAAGCAAAAACGGCTGGCGTATGAGAAAATTGCTTCGCATGAAGTCGATATGATAATAGGAACGCATGCGCTGATCCAGGAAAAGGTGCTTTACGATAAGCTTGCGCTGGTCATTACAGATGAACAGCACCGCTTTGGAGTGCGCCAGAGGGCTGTATTTGCAGAAAAAGCAGATTCGGGGCAGAAAACAGAGCGGACTGCAAAGCCCCACGTTCTGGTTATGAGTGCGACGCCGATTCCAAGAACTCTGGCCCTGATCCTGTACGGCGATTTGGATGTCTCTGTTATCAATGAGCTGCCTGCCAACCGTATTCCAATCAAAAATTGTGTAGTGGATGAGCGTTACCTGCCGAAAGCGTGGACTTTTCTGGAGAATGAAGTCAGAAAAGGCCGTCAGGCCTATGTGATTTGCTCCATGGTAGAGGAAAGTGAGCAGATTGAGGCAGAAAACGTAACCGATTACACGGAAAAGCTAAAGAAGGCTCTTCCTGCTGATATTCGTATCGGCTGTCTCCATGGCAAAATGAAGGCAAAAGAAAAGAATGCGATCATGATGGCATTTTCCGCCCATGAGCTGGATATTCTGGTGTCGACTACGGTCGTGGAAGTGGGAGTAAATGTTCCGAACGCCACAGTGATGATGATTGAAAACGCAGAACGATTTGGTCTTTCACAGCTCCATCAGCTGCGTGGCCGGGTGGGGAGGGGCAGTCACCAGTCTTACTGCATTTTTATGGATCGTTCAGGCCGAAAGAAAAAAAGTGAACGTCTTTCGGTTCTGGAAAAGTCAAATGACGGATTTTTCATTGCTTCAGAGGATCTGAGACTGCGCGGTCCCGGGGAATTTTACGGGGTACGCCAGAATGGACAGCTGCAATTTGTTCTGGGGGATATTTATACAGATGCAGCTATTATGAAACAGGCAAAGGAAGCAGCAGACGAAATCTGCGAAGACAGAGCTGTAATGACCAGGGATGAGGAAATACAGCTGAAAAAGCTGTTAAATGCTTATCAGGAGCGTGCGGCAGCAGCGGATGTACCGTTATAGCGGCTGTACAGAAAGGAGAAGAAATGAAACATAATTCACGTTATTTTGCAAACAGGGACTGCGAATATTTTCCCTGTCACCCGGGGCTGGAGGAGTTTAACTGTTTGTTTTGCTACTGTCCCCTGAATTATCTGGAGCATTGTCCGGGAAATCCGGAATTTGTAAAAACGAAGGATGGAAGGGTTATTAAAAACTGTATGGGCTGCGATTTTCCGCACAGACCGGAAAATTATGATATTATTATCAATTTTATAAAGAAGAACATGCCTGTTTTTGATGAAAGACTGCTGAAAGATAAAAAATAAACTACAAAAAGCAGAAGCTGAAGGGAAAAGCGGCCGAAGAGAACATTGGCTGAAGGGAAAACAGCTGAAAAAGAGAGACTCTGCTATGCAGAGTCTCATCTGGAAACATCGTCTATTCGTCCTCTTCAGGGTCGTCTTCAGGCTCCGGCTGTTCGGCAGGCGCGCCGTTAACGGAAGCGAGGAAATCATCATGATTAGAAGCAATCACCTGGTAACGTTCATCCATTGCAATCAGATGCTGTTCGAAAAGAGCTTTTGTAGAGGTGATGTTCTCTTCGTATAAATTGCGGAGACTGCTCATTGCATCGATGGTATAGGAAACTGCAGATTCCTTAAATGCATTGGCTTCCCGAATAGCCTGGTTCAGAATATCCTGAGCCTGCTGGTTTGCCTGATCTACAATTTCGTTGCCGCGCTGAATGGCCTGCTGAACAATCTCGTGTTCGTCAATCAGTTCGATCGTTTTTTCATTTGCCTTGCTCAGAAGCTCCTCTGCCTGATTTCTTGCATCGGTAATAATCGCTTCCTTGTTGTTGACGATCTGTTCACTTCTCTGAATGACTCCCGGCATGCACATACGCAGTTCTGCCAGAAAATCATCAACAGCGCCCCGCTCTACTACGATCTTTCGGTTTCCGGTAAATGCCTGCGCCTTGCAGCTGTCGATATACTGCTCCATATCGCTGATTAATTGTTCAATTCGATTCATATCATAACCTCCAGGTTTTATCTGCCTTCAGAATGAAACTGAGGCATTAATCGGTACCGGATGCAGCCGTACCGGAATATTTTTTCTTTAGTTCATCTGCAACAAAGGCAGGTACAAAAGGAGCCAGATCGCCCTGAAAATAGGCAACTTCGCGGACTGTACTGGAACTCAGGTAGCCATATTTCATATCAGTAGTTACAAAAACCGTATCAAGATCCGGCGCCAGAAGACGGTTTGTCTGAGACATCTGGATCTCATATTCAAAATCGGTAACGGCACGCAGTCCACGGACAATAATATGGCAGTCCTTCTCCTTTGCGAAATCCACCAGAAGTCCCGAGTAGGACTGAACTTCTACATTATCCAGATGACTGACAGCCTTTTCTATCATTTTAATCCGTTCTTCCAGAGAAAACAAGGGGTTTTTTCTGTGATTATGCAGAATTGTAATAATCAGATGATCAAATATCCGGGAAGCCCGTTCGATCAGATCTAAATGTCCATTGGTAATGGGATCAAAACTTCCGGGGTAAATTGCTTTTTTCATAAGTAGATATCCTTTTTATTTTTTTCGTATAAATACGTGTTTGTTTGTCTTATATTTTTTCTCCCGAACCAGCTCATAACCCAGTTCAGATAAATAATCAAAGGTGGTATCGAGAGAAGCTTCTGTGATGATCAGCGTATATTCATCGACCAGGCGGCTGTCTTTTAATAAAGTCAGAACCTGTTTTTCATAATCATGACGATACGGGGGATCCATAAATATAATATCAAATACGTCCTCGCCGGAAGCAGCACCTGCAAGCTGCATGAAAAGATCTCCCTGATAGAGAGAAGCCTTGTCCTCCAGACGGGTAGTACGCAGATTTAATCGGATGATATCGGCAGCCTTCGGATTATTTTCCATAAACACGACATGAGAAGCGCCGCGGCTGGCAGCTTCAATCCCAATCGCTCCGCTGCCGGCAAAAAGATCAAGAAAACGGCAGCCTGGAATATCGCTCTGCAGGATATTAAACAGGGTTTCTTTGATTCTGTCCTGCGTCGGTCGTGTATCCAGCCCTTCCAAAGTCTTCAGGGGAACGCTTTTTGCGCTACCGGCTATTACTCGCATAAAAATACCTCACAAATCAATAAATTTGAATGTTGATTCATGGAAACTATTATAGTATTATTTTTAAGAGCCCGCAATAGTTTGTTGGTACTATTCAGCTTGCATTTATAATTTTAATAGAAAAATTATATTTTTTTAAGAAATGGTTGCATTTTGGAAGAAAATATACTATGATATGAGAGATACTCACGAATGTCCGCGGGTAAAAGACAAATGTACGCATGTCGCGTATAAAAAATACGAAAGTAGGGAGTTTAATGATGGATAGTAAATTAAGAGTAGGTATTCTGGGTGCAACTGGCATGGTTGGTCAGAGATTTATCAGTCTGATGGAGAATCATCCCTGGTTTGAGGTTGCAGAACTGGCAGCAAGCCCCCGCTCCGCTGGAAAAACTTACGAAGAAGCAGTAGGCGGACGCTGGAAACTGGATACTCCCATGCCCGAAGCAGTAAAAGGCATGATTGTTAAGAATGTAAATGATGTAGAAGCCGTTTCAGCTAATGTAGATTTTGTTTTCAGTGCAGTAGACATGTCCAAAGACGAAATCCGTGCGATTGAAGAAGCTTATGCAAAAACAGAAACACCCGTTGTTTCCAATAACAGTGCCCACAGATGGACACCCGACGTTCCCATGGTAGTGCCGGAACTGAACCCTGAGCATCTGGAAGTAATTCCTTTCCAGAAAAAGCGTCTGGGAACAAACAGAGGTTTCATCGTTGTAAAGCCTAACTGCTCCATTCAGAGTTATACACCTGCCCTGCATGCATTAAGACAGTTTGGTATTAAAAATGTGGTAGCTACTACATATCAGGCAATTTCCGGCGCAGGAAAAACCTTCAAAGAATGGCCTGAAATGATTGACAATATCATCCCTTACATTGGCGGTGAAGAAGAAAAGAGCGAACAGGAACCGTTAAGAATCTGGGGTCACGTAGAAAACGGTGTAATCGTAAAAGCAGAAGCACCCCTGATCACCTGCCAGTGTATCCGTGTACCGATTTCCAACGGTCATACAGCGGCTGTATTTGTTGATTTTGAAAAGAAACCCACAAAAGAAGAAATGTTAAAATGCTGGAGTGAATTCCGCGGACTTCCTCAGGAGCTCAAGCTTCCCAGCGCACCCTCTCAGTTTATCAAATACTTTGAAGAAGACAACCGTCCCCAGGCAAACCTTGACAGAATGTACGAAAACGGTATGGGCATCTGCCTTGGACGTCTGAGAGAAGACACCTTATTTGATTATAAATTTGTAGGCCTCTCACACAACACCTTAAGAGGCGCAGCCGGCGGAGCCGTACTGATCGCAGAGCTCCTCACAGCTCAGAAATATATCACCAAAAAATAAGCACTGCTGATATCAGAACATCTGGCATACTCCCAAATGTCTCTGTATCCCTGCAAAAATCCCCCAGCTTAGTCTTTAAAGCAGGGGGATTTTTAAAATTCAAGCGTCTCTTTCCCCCAACGGATCAGCATCCCCCAACGTCAGAATTGAAGCATCCCTTAGCCTCACCCTTACTGTCCCGAAATCTCCAAACAGCCCCCAATTTTGTTCTTTTTCAAATGATTAAAAGATTGGAACTTAACAAATCCAAGGTTTTATGATATACTGATAAAAAGTGTGAATGACAGGTTACTGCAAGGCACACGCATTACGGACTAATTTGGAGGATGCTATGAGCGATAAGTATGTTGCTTATGTAGGTTCATATACCTATATTGGTAAAAGTAAGGGTATAACAATCTTTGATGTGGATGTAGAAGCGGGAATACTTGAAAAAAAAGGAGAGATCCCCTGCAATAATTCTTCTTTTATGGCAGTTTCTAACAGTGGAAAGTATCTGTACTCTATTATCGATGAAGGTCTTGTATCATATGAGATTCTTCCCGATGGTATGCTGAGAGAGATGAATAAAGCAAGCATCAAAGGCATGCGGGGTAATTTTATTGAAATCGACCCGGAAGACCGCTATATTTTTGTAGCTGGCTATCATGACGGAAAACTCACCGCATTGCGTCTTAATGAGGATGGCACGGTAGGGGAAATTACAGCCGGTATTTTCCATAAAGGTCTCGGTACTGCATGGAGAAAGAGCGGAAGACCCCGTGTCAATTGTGTGAGAATTTCTCCTGAAGGAAAGTTTGTACTGGCAGCAGATGGCGGTACAGACCATATTAAGATTTATGATTTTAACCATAATACAGGAAGTCTGGAACAGTGTGATATCCTTCGCTGCGAACTGGGAAGCAGCCCCAAGCGGATTACATTCAGCAATGACGGCAGATTCCTTTATATGGTAAGCGAAGGTATGAACTTTGTAGCGGTATACAGCTATGATGGAAGCGGCAGAAGACCCGTATTCAAGCTTCTTCAGAAGGTTCCGACCTGTGATAAAAAAGATAACTCTATTAGCTCCGCCTGCTCATTTATGTTCTCATCCGATGAATCCCATGCATTTGTAAGCAGCGAAGGCGATAATGGCATCTGTATTTTTGACCGTGACAGTGAAACAGGTTTACTGACCAAGCGCTGTGTATCTCCAATCAGCGGAGAATTCCCGAAAGGTATCTGTGTCTTCCCGGATGACCGGCACATCTGTTCTGTGAACAACAGCTCAGGTACTCTGACTTTCTTCAGAATTGATTATGAAAAGGGAATGCTGATCATGAGCGGAAGACCGGTTAAAGTAGATGAACCGAATAAATGCATCATGCATAAGCTCTGATCTGCCGGCACATTGACATTTGACAAAATCACACAGGATATTTGTTCCCCTGTTTATCAATGTGTTAGCAAACCGGTATAAATCCGGTTTAAAAGTCTCAATTAAAGAACAGTAAAAAAGCGATCTGCTGCGAAAACGGCAGGTCGTTTTTGTGTAATTTCCGTGAAGCAGCAGACACGGTAAACGCATGATTTTCCAGCATCTATTAAACCTGTAGTATCGAAAAACTACGGCGGCGGAATTACAGTACGATCCTGTGAAAGGGACCATAGAGAACGCCGGCACTTAACGATCGGGCTGTCTGAAAGACAGTTCGAGAGTTTAGTTCCGTTGCGTTCGATCTGAGCGAGAGCGCGTCCCCGAGCAGGATCGTACTGTAATGGAGCTTTCACACATTTTCATATTAATAAGGTGAACCGTTATGAAAAGCATGAGTTTCCCGTGAAGCAGCAGAAAACCGCAATAGACAAATAAACAAACATGTGTTAATATAAGTGAATAAACTATTCTGATAAAACACCCGATATGCAGCCGGACAGCAGAAGAACTGAAAATAGTATTGACATTTGCTGAAAAGTATATTATAGTATAGCTACGAACATGAGTTCTCGAACAGGAGGTCGGATATGGCGAAAGAAGATAAGTTAAAAGCATTGGATAATGCTGTTGCGCAGATAGAAAAACAATATGGTAAGGGCTCTATTATGAAGCTTGGAGATTCTTCAGCAAGGATGAGTGTGGAGACAACTCCTACAGGCTGTCTGAGTCTTGATATTGCTCTGGGACTGGGAGGTATTCCCAAGGGAAGGATCATTGAGATTTATGGCCCGGAATCCAGCGGTAAGACAACAGTGGCTCTGCATATGGCCGCTGAGGTTCAGAAACGAGATGGAATTGCCGGATTTATTGATGCGGAGCATGCGCTTGACCCGGCATATGCCAGCAAGATCGGCGTAGATATTGATAACCTGTATATTTCTCAGCCGGACAATGGCGAACAGGCTCTTGAGATTGCAGAGACAATGGTTCGTTCCGGGGCTGTGGATATTATTGTAATCGACTCGGTAGCTGCTCTGGTTCCCAAGGCGGAGATTGATGGCGATATGGGGGATTCCCATGTGGGTCTGCAGGCCCGTCTGATGTCACAGGCATTGCGTAAGCTGACCGGTATTACAAGCAAGTATAACTGTACCGTGATCTTTATCAATCAGCTGCGTGAAAAAGTAGGGGTTATGTTTGGCAATCCGGAGACAACAACAGGTGGACGTGCACTTAAGTTTTATTCCACGATTCGTCTGGATGTAAGAAGAATTGAGACCCTGAAACAGAACGGTGAGATGATCGGCAACCGTACACGTATCAAGGTTGTTAAGAATAAGATCGCTCCGCCTTTTAAGGAAGCAGAATTTGATATCATGTTTGGTCAGGGCGTTTCCCGTGAAGGCGATATCCTTGATCTGGCAGTGAAGGAAGGAATCGTGGAAAAAAGCGGCGCCTGGTATGCCTATAACAAAGAGAAGATCGGACAGGGCCGTGAGAATGCGAAGAACTTCCTGCGTACAAATCCTGATATCATGGACGAAATCAGCCATTCCGTCCGTCTGGCATACGGATTTGATCAGGAGGAAGAGGGTGCGAAAGCATCTGCAAAGGAGAAAAAGCAGGCGGAGCCCGATGAAGTGGATTTTTCTGTTCCGACCGGAGATGATGGAAGTTTGTAATGTTATTTACAGATTTTTGTTCGTTGTTGCTTGATTATTTGTAAGCTTTTTCACAGTATTGCCACTTTTGCTTGACATCTTTAGGAACTTCCTATAGAATTAGAAGTTGTATTGTACAATGAAAATTTAATAAGGAGGTGCTCCTGTGGAACCAAAAGCAGTGATAATTCTTATCATTGCCATTGTTGTTACTCTTGTTATCGCTATACCTGTCACATGGGTTTTGGCCACCAGATATCGTATCAAAGTTTATGAAAGTAAGATCGGAACGGCGGAAGAAAAATCCAGAGAGATTATAGATGAAGCATTGAAAGCAGCAGAAGCAAAAAAACGTGAAGCGCTTCTGGAAGTCAAAGAAGAAACTCTGAGATCCAGAAATGAGTGTGAGCGTGAGACGAAAGAACGTCGTGCAGAACTGCAGCGATATGAAAGACGTGTACTTAACAAGGAAGAGAACATTGACAAGAAGGCTGATGCTCTTGAACGTCGTGAAACATCAATGGCTGCCAGAGAAGAAAACCTTTCCCGCAAGCATAAGGAAGTGGAGTCTGTTCTGGCAAAGCAGCAGAAAGAACTGGAGCGAATTTCAGGTTTAACCTCCGAACAGGCTAAAGACTATCTTTTAAAAACTGTTGAGAATGATGTAAAGCATGACACCGCAAAAATGATCAGGGAACTGGAAAGCAGAGCTCGTGAAGAAGCCAACAAAAAAGCAAAGGATTATGTGGTTACAGCAATCCAGAAGTGTGCGGCTGATCACGTATCGGAAACTACGATTTCAGTTGTACAGCTTCCCAATGATGAGATGAAAGGCAGAATTATCGGTCGTGAGGGTCGTAATATCCGTACTCTGGAAACTCTGACCGGCGTAGATTTGATTATCGATGATACACCGGAAGCAGTTGTTCTGTCTGCATTTGATCCTATTCGCCGTGAAATCGCCAGAATTACTCTGGAGAAACTGATTCTGGATGGTCGGATTCATCCTGCAAGAATTGAAGAAATGGTTGAAAAGGCTCAGAAAGAAGTGGAAACCAGTATTCGGGAGGAAGGCGAATCAGCCGCTCTTGAAGTAGGTATCCATGGAATTCATCCGGAACTGGTTCGTTTGCTGGGTAAGATGAAATTCCGTACCAGCTACGGTCAAAATGCTTTGAGACATTCTGTAGAAGTTGCACATTTATCCGGTTTGCTGGCCGGCGAGATTGGAGTGGACGTAAGAACTGCGAAGCGTGCAGGTCTGCTTCATGATATCGGTAAGGCAGTGGATCATGAGATGGAAGGTTCTCATGTACAGCTGGGTGTGGATTTATGCAAAAAATACAGAGAGTCAGCGATTGTTATTAATGCGGTAGAATCTCATCATGGAGATGCAGAACCTACTTCATTAATTGCTTGTATTGTTCAGGCTGCAGATACAATTTCAGCTGCAAGACCTGGTGCAAGAAGAGAAACATTAGAAACATATACCAACAGATTAAAACAGTTAGAAGATATCACAAATTCCTATAAGGGTGTTGAGAAGTCTTATGCCGTTCAGGCAGGACGTGAAATTCGGATTATGGTTATACCCGAACAGATCAGCGATGATGATATGGTTCTGCTTGCGAGAAACGTTTCCAAGCAGATTGAATCAGAACTGGAATATCCGGGACAGATTAAAGTAAATGTGATCAGAGAATCACGTGTAACCGATTATGCGAAGTAAAATACTGGGGACGGGCTTTTGCCCGTCCCTTTTTAAATAGCAAAATCTGTATAGCAAAATC